>NZ_JBFULE010000298.1:0-5994 GCF_056400485.1 Roseateles sp. P5_B10 | reverse complement strand
GAGTCGAGCGTCGAGCGATTTGGCCGACACCAAATACCTAAAATCCCTGAGTGCATCGACGTTCATGATGAACGCTTCGATCACATACCGCAGGAAGAACACGCCAACTCCAGCCACCATTAAAACAATGGGCAACCACACCGGAAACAACGATGCACGGTTGACCTTTGACCGCAAGTATCCCCATATTGTGAGAAGCGAAACCGCTACCGCGGTCAGATAGACCGCTCTGGTTAGCGTGGCGATGCAGCCAGCGAGAAGAACGAGCCCGACAAGTCGCCAAGCAAGCCGTTTGGAGAATGCCGGCGCGAGAAGTGATCTGTAAAGACAGATCACCAGGGGAATACACAAAAATATACCCAGGTCGTCTGCATGCGAGAAAAATGCGGAGCCCCTGACGCGCCCTCCCGTCGTCGCATTAATGGAATTGACGGAAGCAGTGATGTAATAGCCGAACGAGAAAAGATTTTTAGTAACTGCCTGCGCCACCCCAATTGCTGCCATAACGACACCAAAAGCGACCAAATACATCGTCAGTGGTCCCGATTTCACCGAGCCAGAAACTATTGGCGAGACCGCGAAAAACATCAGATAGAAGAAATACACGTGAAAGGACARGAGTATCCCCACCACGGGCAATGACTGCGTGTTTGCGTTCACCATTGCTGCCAGCAATAGAAAAGCGGCGAACAGCCACGTGGCCGCAATAATGTCTGGCGCGCCGATCGCCATCTCGCGACCGCGATTCAGCAGGCGCAGCGAGAACATCGCCAGCACCAGCAGCGTGAGCAGCGTGACGGAGGGCGTCGGTGCATGCAGCCGCTTGAAGAGATAGTCCCAGGCGCCGCCCATCAGTGTCACGGTCCAGATGCCAACGAAGAGGATCCCTCCGACGCTCAGGAAGAGGTTGCCGGTGGACGCTGGCTGACGCGTGGAAGCGCCCGGCGTTTTCAGCGAAGCTGCAATGAAACCCATAGGTCCTTACCCCCGGTGCTGCACGGTTTCGTACAGGTCGATGTACTCGCTGACCACGCGCTCTGGCCTGAAGGTGGCCGCCAGCGCCAGAGCCGTCCTGCTGATCGCCTCGTAGCGGTCAGCGTCGTCGTAGGCGGCCTGGAGCTGAACAGCCAGGCCATCCGCTGCATGGATGTCGAACAACCAGCCCGTTTCTCCGGGCTTGACGAGCTCACCGCTGCCGCCGGTTGCGGAGGCGATGACGGGTACGCCGTGGGCGAACGCCTCGAACAGAACCCGCGACAAGGGCTCGGCCCACAACGATGGCACCACACAAACATCGACCTGCTTGAAGAACTCGGGCTGCGGCACGACACCCAGGAACTTGACCGGCAAGCCCTCAGCCAAGGCCCTTAGATGAGCGGTGTAGCTCGGTTCTCCTTCTCCGGCAATCACCAGTTCGACGGCATGGCCCTGCCAAGGGCCGCGAACGAGGCCGGCAAAGGTCTTGAGCAGCATCTCGACGCCTTTGTGCGCCGTCAAGGTGCCAATGAAGCCCACCACGAAGGGGCGCCCGTCGCGCCTGGGATGGCGCCGCGCATCGATGGGCTGATCGGTGCGGTAGCCGTTGTAGATGACGGAGTGCCGCGCCTGCGGGAACGCGCCTTCCTCGAGGTGACGGTCCAGCGTGTAGCGGCTGTTGCCCACGACGGCCGTCACCTGCCGGGTCGCGGCAATCTTGTTGGCCGAAAGCAGCTTGCACTGGAAGCAGCGATCGGTGCCGCAGGGTTGGCCGCCGCGAAAGAAGCCGTAGTTGGCGCAAAGGAGGGCGTAGTCCCTCAGCGTGTGCACGATGGGAATGCGCCTGCGCGACGCGGCGCCCCAGACCGATACCGACAGCCAGGCGAGGTTGTTGGTGTGGACGACGTCGGGGCGGAATGCGTCAAGTGCCTCGTCGGCATGGCGCAAGCTGCCCGCGGTGTAGGTGTTGTGGAGGTGGAAGGCGGCTTTGCGCAAGCCCGATGGCAGGCTGGCGGGCAGCCGCCGCGCAATGTTGGCCGAGGGGCGGCGGAAAACGCGCACCTGCCCCACGCGTTCGGTCTCGGCCGCCGGTTCGCCCGTGGCCAGCACGGCCACTTCATGCCCGTCGGCGGTCAAGGCATCCGCCAGGATCTTCAGCGACCGCTCGGCGCCGCCGACCTGGTCAGGGAAGTAAAAGGAATTCACCATCAACACACGCACGTCAGCCCCTCCTACAAATCGGCATAAGTGAGGTCAGCGCACCGTTGCCAGCTGAACTCGCGGGCGCGCGCCACGCACGCGCCGGCAAGCTGGCCGGCGGCGTTGGCGTCGAGCATGGCGAGCAGCTGTGCTGCGATGTCGGCGGTGTCGCCGGGTTTCGCGAGGAAACCGGTGACGCGGTCCTGAACGACTTCGGGCACCGCATGGGCGGCGGTGCTGACGGTGGGCAGGCCCTGGAACGCCGCCTCCAGAAACACGAGGCCGAAGCCTTCGACGCGCTCTTGATCCGGCTCTGCGGCCAACAGGAAGGCGCGGCTCTCGGCATACGCGGCCCGCACGATGGCGTCGGGCTGCGCGCCAGCGAAGGTCGCGCGAACGCCCAGGCGCTTGGCCTCGGACTGGAGATGCGTCGCGTAAACGGGGTCGACGGGCCGTCCGATGGCCAGGTAGCAGATTGTCTGGCGCTGGCCTGGCGGCAGTTGGGCGATAGCCTGCAGCGCCCGGAGATGGCCCTTGCGCGGGTCGAGCCGCGCCACGGTCAGGACGATGCGGTCTCCCTCGGTCGCCCCGCACAGCCGCCTGACTTGCGCGCGCTCTTCGGCGCTGGCCGGCTCAGCCCAGTACTCCGCCACGCCGAGGGGCGTAACCCGGCGCTCGACGGATGCGGGCGGCGCGAGTTCCCGCTCGACGAGCGAGAGCGTGAACGCACTGTTGGCGCACACGCGGTCCAGGCGATGGACGGCCTGACGAGCCCTCAACCATCTCGCCGAACGAGACCGCCCGAGGACGATGGCGTCCGTGCCGTGGAAGGTCATGACGGTCTTCACCGCACGGGGCACGCCGCTCCACGGCAACGCCAGCAGCAGGGGCCAGTCGGCGACGTGGACGACGTCATAAGTCCGCTGCCTCAGTTGCCGCCGCAATGCACGAATGACGGTGAGCAGCGTCCGGTTCGAATACACGTCGCCAGGAAATCTGAACACCCCAGCGTCGTCCTGCGACGGCGCTGTAGCACTTCTCGCAAAATCAGGCGCCAGTACATCGACGCGGTGCCCGCGGGCCAATGCGGCGCTTCGCACCTCGGCACAATACCGACCAATACCTCCGGGGTACGGCGGATATTCATGCGTGGCGATCAGGATATTCAACGCGACTCCTTCTGGCGACGGTAAAGGGTGATAACGAGGGCGGCGATGATGACCGCGAGCAACAGTTCGCTCGCCAGGCATGTGAGGGCGGCACCCGGCGCCCTGAATTGCGGTATCACGACCAATGCCGTCGCAAGATAGAAAACGACGACGACAAACTGGGCCACCATCCGGTAGCGCTGGTACCCCGCGCCGGACAAGGCGTCAGACAAGGTGTAGTGAACAGCCTGGATCACAGGCAGCACCGCCAGCCATTTGATCAAGGGGATGGCCTTCGCATAGCCCGCGCCAAAAACAAGAGGCAAATAATCAGCGCCCAGGACCAACACGGCGGCGACTCCCAACGAGTAAGGCAAAGCGAACGTGAGCACCCGCCGCGACAAGGCCAGCGCCTGTGCAATTCCGCCTTGCCCTTGCCGGAAGAACCTGCCCGCCGCCGCGTCGAGCATGGCGCGCACCGGCATGAACGACATCGCCGCGACCCGGTAGGCCGCCGCATAGGTTCCCACGTCGGCGGCGGTGCCGAAACGCGCCAGAACGAGTTTGTCCGCATCGGTGTAGATGGCCTTGGCCAGCGTGCCGAGCGAGAAATCGGTGCCATGCCCGAGGTCTTTGCCGATCGCCTTCCAGTCGACGGACAGGCCGCCCGCCGCGCGGGCCATGAACCAGATCAGCGCCGCGGCGAACATGATCGAGAACGCCAGGAACAACGAGGCCCACACCAGTGCCGTGACGCGGTCGGAAACGATGATCGCGACGAGAACGCTGGCCACGCGCGCACAGGATGTCGCCACGTTGATCACTGAGGCGCGCCCCTGCTGCTCCAGGGCACTGAACAATTGAGCCGCTGTGACAGCGGTTCGCATGAAAACCAGTTCGCCCAGCAGGACGATCAGGGCAACGCCGAAGGCGACCGGCGTGGACGAGATCATCACCACCGCAGCAGCCCCAATGGCCGCGCCTGCAGACCCGGTGACCAGTTGGACGCTCAACGCATTGCCGAGCGCAACCGGTGCGTGTTGCGCTTCCCGCGCGACGCGCATCAGCATCACGGAGCCATAACCCAACCCCGCCAGCGGCAACAACAGCGAGGCGGCGGAATTGATGGTGGCCAATGTGCCGTACTCAGCAGCACCCAGGCTGCGCGCCAGCAGCGCGAAGTTGATCGCCTGCAGCACGACCACAGCCAGGCTGCCGCCCAGCATCTTGCTGGCGGCACGTTGGAGGCTGGTTTTGGTGTCGCTCGACATGAGTGGTGATCAAAAGTTAGGCGCAGGGCTACATCAACACCGCCCGAAGCCGGCGAGCAAGATTCAGACCTGTGATTGCCGTTCGACGCCGCTACGCGTTGAACGCGACACTGCCGAGCAACACCGATCGGTGCTGTTTCGGAATGCCTCTCAAGAGGGCGTTGACGAAAATGTCCTGCAGCTGGTACGCCGCGCTCGTGTCGCCTGAAATCATGGACACCCTGAACAGCAGACCGTCGGGGATCTTCCCGTTCAACCCGTAGGCCAGGCGGGCCCGGTTCTGCTCGAACCAGCCCCTGACCACGTCATCCCCGATGCGCATCCAGTAGGTGATGGGTTCGACGCGGCTGCCGAGCTGGCCAATCAGTCGCATCACGGGCAGCGACGAATCCCCCACATGCATGACGTCGGGATGCAATTGGCTGACCCTGAATCCCTGGGCCGCATAACAAACCTCTGGCTTGTGGAGCTGCAATGCGCGCGACTGGTTGGCTCCATAGGCCAGCGACAACATGATCCGTTCGCCGGCACGGTTGACGTAGGTGCGCGAGAGGATCTTGTCGTAGATCGCATTGAGCGTGTTGGCGACATCCGCCGCCACCTCCAGCGGCACGATGCTTCGATCCAGCGTCCAGCCCTCAAAAGCTTGCGGGATGATCCGGTCAAGATCCGGCATCTGATCGGGCCGCGTGATCGTCGGCTTGGGCTGGAGCAGCTCGCCCGCCACGGCGGCGCCGGTCATGAGCCCCGCGGCCAGCACTGCCCGGCGGCGCAAAGGGAGAGGGGATCGCTGGTTCATGAGCTCAACCCAATTCAGTGTGCGCCCGGGTGGCCGGCACGAATTTCCCGATCAGCTTGTCGACGACCAGCATCAGGAAGAGTGCCACCATGAAGAGGACCATCCCCGCGAAACCGTGGACAAACCCCTGGCCCGCTTCATCCCCGAAATGGTAGGTGATCAACACCAGGATGATGACCCGAACGATATTCGCGCAGAACGACACCGGAATGAGGACCGACGCGAGCAAGACGTTCCGAAGCGGTGACGTGTAGCCCATCAGATTCATGTACAGCAGCCCCAGCGCTTCGAGCGTGAACATGGAATTCAAACCGGCACAGGCATCGGCCACCAGCAGTTGATAAGGGCCGACCGACAAGATCACGCCACTGCGCGCGATCGGGTAGCCGGCCATGTGCATGATGGATTCCGCGACATRGGAAACTGCCGCCTTGAGAGGCGTGGTGACCACCTGCACGAGCACGCTGGGCAAGGGCACCATGAACAGCATGAACAACAGCGGAAACGCCAATACTCGCAGGCCTGCCGACCCCTTCATCAAGTGACAGACCGCGGCGAGCACGAAGATCTGAGACAACACTTCGAAGCTATCGAGCTGCTG
>NZ_JBFULE010000297.1:0-5997 GCF_056400485.1 Roseateles sp. P5_B10 | reverse complement strand
GGTCTGGCCCAGCACCACGCATTCCAGCAGCGAGTTGCTGGCCAGGCGGTTGGCGCCGTGCAGGCCGGTATAGCCGGTTTCGCCCACGGCATACAGGCCCGGCAGGTCGCAGCGGCCGAGCAGGTCGGTCACAGCACCGCCGCAGGTGAAGTGCACAGCCGGCACGACGGGAATAGGCTGCCTGGCGATGTCGATGCCGAGCTTGAGGCAGCGGGCGTGGATGGTCGGGAAATGCTCGATGAGGAAGGCTTCTCCCAGGTGGGTGGCGTCCAGCCACACATGGTCCAGGCCGTGCTTTTTCATCTCGAAGTCGATGGCGCGGGCGACGATGTCGCGCGGCGCCAGCTCCATGCGCTCGTCGTGGGCGGCCATGAAGCGGGTGCCCCCGAGATGTTCAGGCAGCTTCAGGTAGGCCCCCTCGCCGCGCAAGGCCTCGGTGATGAGGAAGCTGCGCTCCTGCGGGTGGTAAAGGCAGGTCGGGTGGAACTGGATGAATTCCATRTTCGCGACCCGGCAGCCGGCGCGCCACGCCATGGCGATGCCGTCGCCCGTCGACGTGTCGGGGTTGGTGGTGTAGCGGTAGACCTTGCCGGCGCCGCCGGTTGCCAGCACGACGGCGCGTGCTGGCAGCGTCTCCACGCGCTGGGTGTCGATGTCCAGCGCGTAGGTGCCGTAGACGCGGGGCGGCTCGTCTCGCTGCACATGGCGTGACGTGATCAGGTCCAGCGCCATCCAGCGCTCGCGCAGCGTGATGTTGGGGTGCTTGCGGGCCAACTCCAGCAGCTGGTCGTGGATGGCCTTGCCAGTGGCGTCGGCCGCGTGGGCGATGCGGCGCACGGCGTGCCCGCCCTCACGCGTCAGGTGCAGGCCCATCGGGCCGGTGTCGTCGGTCGTGAAGGGCACCCCCTGGTCCACCAGCCAGCCCACGGCCGCGGCGCTGCGCTCGGCGATGAAGCGGGCGGCGGCTTCGTCGACGAGGCCTGCGCCAGCGTCCTGGGTGTCGCGCACATGGCTTTCGATGGAATCGTCGCTGCCCAGCACGCCAACGATGCCGCCCTGGGCCCACGCGGTGGCCGCCTCGGTCAGCTCCCGCTTGGCGAGGATGACGACGGGCACGCTGTCGGCGAGATGCAGGGCCACGGTGAGGCCGGCCAGGCCGGCGCCGATGATGACGACGGGCGCGTCGTCTGGAGGGGCAGCAGTCATGGCCGGGCATTGTCATGCAGCGCCGGCACTCCCGCGCCTTGGTGAGGATTGCCATCACACGCAGGCTGCCTACGCCACGCCCTCCCCTATGCTGCGCGCCGCTGTCAACGAAGCAGTGCAGGGAGCGATATGGAGAAGTTGAAGTGCTGGGCCGGCGTCGTTGCCGGCCTTTTGCTGTTCGTCAGCGCCGCACGGGCGGCCCCACCGCCGGCCGAGGTGTTCTTTGGCGATGCCGACATCGGCGAAATCGCGCTGTCGCCCTCGGGCAAGCGGCTGGCCATCACGACCGCCAAAGGCGCCAAGCGCGTCGGCCTCGTCGTGCTGGAACTGGCCCCCGGTGGCAAGCTGACGCGAGCCGTGCAATTCGGCAAGGAGGATGTCACTCAGGTCCATTGGGTCAACGATGACCGGCTCGTCTTCAGCCTCACGGACCTGAGTGGCGAGAACTGGCGGCCGCCGGGCCTGTTCGCCGTGAACGCGGACGGCACCGGGCTGCGAAAGCTCATCGAGCGCGACAACCGCTTCGGGATCAACAAGGGGGAGCCTGACTACAGCTTGCTGGACTGGAGCCACAGCCTGCGCCTGGTGCCCGAGCCACGGCCCGGTGAACCCAATGAAGAAGTGCTGGTGACCTCCTACTCGCGCCGCACCCAGGCGCTGTTGTGGCTGAACACTCGCACGGGCATGACGCGCGACGTCGCCGTTCAGGCACCGGCCGACAACATCCAGCAGTGGCTGGTCGACGCCAGCGGCGCGCCCCGCGCAGCAGTGAGCTTCACGAACGACCGCCTGCAGGCTTACTGGCTCAAGCCGGGCAGCACGCAATGGGAGCAGCTCTACGACACGACGGTGCTGAAGCAGCCCTTCAGGCTCCACGACGTCGACAGCAAAGGCACGCTCTACGTCACGCACGTGCCCAAAGGAAGCCCGCAAGGCGTGTTGGCGCGCTACGACGTCCAAACGAAAGCGCCCGCTCAGGCCGCCATCGTGGCAACGCCTGGCTTCGATTTCGCCGGCCACCTGATCACCGAAGGCGGCACCGTGCTGGGCGTGCGGGCGCTGGTGGACAGCGAGGCGACAGTCTGGCTGGATGAACGCATGGCCAAGTTCCAGCAGCAGGCCGACAAGCGCCTGCCGGGCTTCATCAACCGCATCAGCTGCCTTCGCTGCGGCCAGCAGGACATGGTGGCCGTCGTCAAGTCCTACGGCGATCACGACCCCGGCAAGGTCTGGCTCTACCTGGGTAAACCGCCCGACGGAGAGCCCCACTGGCGCTCCATCGGCCGGGTGCGCGAGGCGGTCACCCCCGAGCAGATGGCGACGATGGATTTCAAGACCATCAAGGCCCGTGACGGACGCGAACTGCCGGTGTGGATCACGCGCGCCGACGATGCCAAGGGGCCGCGCCCGGCCGTTGTGCTGGTGCACGGCGGGCCCTGGGTGCGGGGCCATGYCTGGGAATGGGACAAATGGGGGCAGTTCCTGGCCTCGCGCGGCTACGTCGTCATCGAGCCGGAGTTCCGCGGCAGCGCCGGCTACGGCGAGGAGCATCTGCGCGCCGGCTTCAAGCAATGGGGCCAGGCCATGCAGGACGACGTGACCGACGCGCTGCGCTGGGCGCAGAAGGAAGGGTTGGCCAGCGAGAAGGCCTGCATCATCGGCGCCAGCTACGGCGGCTACAGCACGCTGATGGGCCTGGCCAGGGAACCCGACCTCTACCGCTGCGGCGTGGCATGGGTGGCCGTGACGGACCTGGAGCTGATGGTGCAGGGGTCGTGGTGGGTGAGCGATGACAGCAGCATCGCCCGCAAGCTGACCCTTCCCGAAATGGTCGGCGGCCCCAAGCAGGATGCCGCCATGCTGGCCGCCAACTCACCGGTGAAGCTGGCCTCGCGCATCAAGGCGCCGGTGCTGCTGGCCTACGGCGAGGCAGACCTGCGCGTGCCCATCGTGCATGGCAAGCGCATGCGCGACGCCCTGAAGGCGGCCGGCAATCCGCCGGAATGGGTCAGCTACCCCGAAGAAGGCCATGGCTTCGGCAAGCCCGAGAACCGACTGGACTTCGCCCGCAGGGTGGAGACCTTTCTCGCCAAGCATTTGGACCAGCCATGAAGCAGCGTCTGCTCGCCCCACTGATCCTGCTGGCCACGCTCGCCACGGGGACCCCGGTCCTGGCCGCGCCGCCRCCGGCCGAAGCCTTCTTCAAGGACCCCACCATCGTCGAGGCCGTGCTGTCGCCGTCGGGCCGCAAGCTCGCCGTGAGGAGCACCTTCGGCGGGCCGCGCGTCGGCCTCGGCGTCTTCGACCTCAACCCTGGCGGCAAGCCGATGCGCACCGCGCAGTTCAATGATGGCGACATCTCGCAGGCCTACTGGGTCAACGATGACCGGCTGGTCTTCAGCGTCACGGACCTGTCCGATGGCAGCGGCCGCCCCAATGGCGCGCCTGGCTTGTTTGCAATCAACCCCGACGGCAGCCAGATCCGACAGTTGGTGCGGCGCATGGGGCGGCCATTCTTCACTGACGGCAGCCGGCAGGATCGTCTGCTGGACTGGAACCACCGCCTGCTGGCCGTGCCACGGCCACAACCGAACGAGGTCAACGAAGAGGTGTTGCTGGCCGAGTTCACGCCCGACGAGCGCCACCTGGAAACGCCGCTGTGGCTCAACACCCGCACCGGCCGCACGCGGCTGACCGGCGTGAACGCCCCACCCGACACCGTGGGCTGGGTGACCGACAGCCGCGGCGAGCTGCGCGTCGCGCTGACGCGCCGCGACGGCCGGCGAGGCGCCCTGTGGCGCGGCCCGGGCCGCCAGGACTGGCAGCCTTTGTACGAAAGCGATCTGCTGAACGCGCCCTTCGGCATCAACGCCGTCGACGATRCCGGCCGGCTCTATGTGACGCACACCCAGCGCGGTAGCGAAACGGTGCTGAGCCTGTACGACTTCGAACGTCACGCGCCAGACCCCAAGCCCCTGGTCGTGACACCGGGTTTCGACTTCAACGGTCGTGTGCTCAATGACGCCGCGGGCACTGCCCTGGGCGTGCGTGTCACGACCGACGCCGAGACGACGGTCTGGCAGAACGCCGCCATGCAGGCGCTGCAAAAGGCGGCGGACGAGCGCATGCCGGGCCGCGTCAACAGCATCAGTTGCCGACGCTGTGGCCAGGCCGATGTCGTGGCGCTGGTGCGCTCCTACAGCGACCGCGAGCCCGGCCAGTTGTGGCTCTACCAGGCCCAGCCGCCCGCGGGCGAATCAGTCTGGCGCCCCGTGGGCCGCATGCGCAACGCGATCGAGCCGTCCGAGATGGCACAGATGGACCTGCACCGCATCAAGGCACGCGATGGCCGCGATTTGCCTGTCTGGGTCACGAAGAACGCCGAGGCCACAGGTCCGCTGCCGGCCGTCGTCCTCGTACACGGTGGACCCTGGGTGCGCGGCAATGCCTGGGGTTGGCATGCCTATGCGCAATTCCTGGCCTCGCGAGGCTACGCCGTGATCGAGCCGGAGTTTCGCGGCAGCACCGGTTACGGCCGGGACCATTTCCGCGCCGGCTTCCGCCAGTTCGGCCAGGCCATGCAGGACGACGTGGCGGACGCTCTGCGCTGGGCGCAGGAACAGAAGATCGCCAGCGACAAGGCCTGCATCGCCGGCGCCAGCTACGGCGGCTACAGCACGCTGATGGGCCTGATCAAGGACCCCGAGCTCTACCGCTGCGGCGTGGCCTGGGTGGCCGTGACCGACCTGGATCTGTATGTGGCGGGGTCCTGGTGGGTCCGCGATGACATCCCCGAGTGGGGTCGCCAGTTCCAGCTGCGCGACATGGTGGGCGACCCGGAGAAGGACGCCGCCCTCATCGCCGCTCATTCACCCGTCAAGCAGGCGGCCCGCATCAAGGCGCCCGTGCTGCTGGCCTTCGGTGAAGCCGACCTGCGGGTGCCTCTGGCCCACGGAGAGCGCCTGCGCAAGGCCATGCGCGAGGCCGGCAACGAGCCGGCCTGGGTGACCTACCCCGGCGAAGGCCATGGCTTTGCGGTGCTCAAGAATCGCGTTGACTTCGCGCAGCGCATGGAGGCCTTCCTGGCCAAGCACCTGGGCCCAACTAGCCCTTGAACCCGTTGTAATGCCGCCGCCACTCCGGCGGCCTCCATAGGTGGGCCAGGCGCATGCCCCAGGTCTTCTCCTGGGCCATGTCGTGGAACATCGCCCGCCACTCGTGCGCATTCAGCCAGAACAGGTTGTGCGTGTAAAAGGGGTGCTCCAGGCCGTAGTCCACCGCCGCCTCCTCGGGCACGAAAGTGCCGAACAGGCGGTCGAAGACGATCAGCGTGCCGCCGAAGTTCTTGTCGATGTATTGCGGGTTGCGGCCGTGGTGGGCGCGGTGGTGGGACGGCGTGTTGAAGATGAACTCGAACCAGGCCGGCATCTTGCCGACCCAGCCGGTGTGCACGAAGAACTGGTAGCCCAGGTTGAGCGACAGCGCGAACAGCACCCAGCGAGGCTCGAAGCCCAGCCACACGGCCGGCAGGTAGAACAGCCAGTTGCCCGCAATCGGATAGAACCAGCTCTGGCGCAGCGCGGTGCCGAAGTTCATCTTCTCCGAGCCGTGATGCACGACATGGGCACACCAGAACCAGCGGATGCGGTGGCTGCCGCGGTGGAACCAGTAGTAGAGGAACTCGACGAGGAAGAACAGGCCGATGAAGCGCCAGACAGTCACGTCGACGGTGAACAGGCGGTGGTCATAGACCCAGCCCATGGCCGGCAGCACGAGGACGACGAGCAGCAC
>NZ_JBFULE010000296.1:0-6026 GCF_056400485.1 Roseateles sp. P5_B10 | reverse complement strand
GTGCTGTGGTTGTGCAAGGGTTTCGAGGCAGTCACCGGGCGGCTCGGCCACGAGATCGCACGCGAGTTGCAGCCGGCCATGCGCGTCGGTGTGTTGTCCGGCCCCAGCTTTGCGCAGGAAGTGGCCGCTGGCCGGCCCACGGCCCTGGTCGCGGCGAGCGAGGACGCAGCGCTCGCACAGGCCGCCGTCGATGCCTTTCATGGTGACAGGCTGCGCGTCTACACGTCCAACGATCCGGTTGGCGTCGAAGTCGGCGGCGCAGTCAAGAACGTCATGGCCATAGCGGTGGGCGTCTGCGATGGCCTCTCCGGCGCCGCACCTGATGCGCCGGGGTTGAACGCCCGCGCCGCCGTCATCACGCGCGGCCTGGCCGAGATGCTGCGCCTGGGCCTGGCCCTGGGCGCCAAGGCCGAGACCTTCATGGGTCTGTCGGGTCTGGGCGACCTGGTGCTGACGGCGACGGGCGACCTGTCGCGCAATCGCCGCGTCGGCCTGATGCTGGCGCAGGGGCTCGCGTTGCGGGACATCCTGGCCAAACTCGGTCATGTGGCCGAAGGCGTCTACAGCGCGCCGACGGTGCTGGCGCGTGCGCGCGAGGCCGGCGTCGAGATGCCGATCACCGAGGCCATGGTGGCCTTGCTGGACGGGCGGCTGCGTGTCGGCGAGGCGGTCGAGCACCTGATGGGCCGCGAGGCCCGCGCCGAATAATTCAGGCGCCGCCTGCGTAGCCGTTCTGCCGCCAGGCTTCGAACACGGCGACCGCGACGCTGTTGCTCAGGTTGAGGCTGCGCTGGCCCTCGCGCATCGGCAGGCGCACACGCCGATCAAGCGGGAAGCGCTCACGCAGTTCGGGCGCCAGGCCGGCCGTCTCGCTGCCAAACACGAAGTAGTCGCCCGGCTGCCAGGCCACCTCGCCAAAGGACCGGCTGCCGCGCGTGGTGAAGGCGAACATGCGTGCGGCGTCGGGCGACTCGGCCGCCAGGAAGGCCGCCCAATCGGCATGGCGCTGCACGCGGGCGTACTCGTGATAGTCCAGGCCGGCGCGTTGTAGCAGCTTGTCTTCCATCGAGAAGCCCAAGGGCTCGATCAGGTGCAGGCTGCAGCCGGTGTTGGCTGCGAGCCGGATCACATTGCCCGTGTTGGGCGGAATCTCCGGCTGGACAAGGACGATATGGAACATGGGGCGGAAGTATCCCGCCCCGCTTGGGCTATGCCTCGCCCGGCTCCGGCGTGCGCGCAATGACCCAGGCCTGCACGCTCATCGCGCCGGCCTGCAGCAGCACATGGGCCAGCTCGAACAGCGTCGCGCCGCTGGTCATCACGTCGTCGAGCAGCGCGACGCAGGTGCCGCGCAACTGCGCCGCGCGCAGCGGCTCGACGGCGAAGACGCCGCGCACATTGGCTGCGCGCGCCTCCAGCTTCAGGCTGGCTTGGGCAGCGTTGTGGCGTACCCGCAGCAGCATCTCCGGCTCGCAGCGCAGGCCGCGCCGGCGCGCCAGGGCCTTGGCCAGCTCGTGTGCCTGGTTGTAGCCGCGCTCGCGCAAGCGGTCGTTCGACAGCGGCACGGGCAGCAGCCAGTCTGGCGCGTCGACCTCGGCCGCGGCCAGCGCCGTGTTCAGGCGCTCCAGCAGGCTCTCGCGCAGTTCCAGGGCCTGGTGGTATTTGAAGTGCTGCAGCAAGCCGTCCCAGGGGAAGCGGTAGTCCAGCGCAGCCACGGCGCGGTCCAGCGGTGGTGCCGCGTGCAGGCAGCGCCCGCATTGGGGGCGGGGCCTGCCGGTCAATTCGATGGGCAGCCTGGCCGCGCAGGTCCAGCAGCGCGGCTGCGGGCGTGCGTAGAGGGCCAGGCAGGCTTCGCAGATGGTCTGGTGGCTCCAGGCACGGCAGACGGCGCACTGGCCGGCGCAGCGCAGCAGGACTTTCTCGATCAGTGCAGGCTTCGTTGCCGACAGGGAGCGCTCGGGCATCGGCTCAATATACTGACCGCTCCATGAGTGAACCGGCTTCGACCCCTACTTCAAACAAGGGGCCGCGGCCCCAGGACCTCGACGCCGCCGCCGTTCGCCACCAGGCGCGCCGCCTCGCGGCCGCTGCGCAGCCGCCGTGGTTGCACGACGAGGTCGCCGGGCGCATGGCCGAACGCCTGACCTATATCAAGCTGCAGCCGAACCGCGTGCTGGACGCATCGCCGGCCTTGGGCGCCAGTGGCGAGCTGCTGCGCCTGGCTTACCCGAGCGCGGAGTTGCTGTGGCATGAAGCCGACACGGCGCTGGCGGCTCGCGCGGCCGAGAAGCGCCAGCGCAACTGGTGGCAGAAGCTGCGTGGCGCCTCCTCCGGTCATGTCGATTCGCTGCCAGCGTTGCCCCAGGTCGACCTGTTGTGGTCCAACATGGCCCTGCATGCCTGCGCCGACCTGCCGGAGCTGCTCGACACCTGGCAGGCCAGCGTCGCGGTCGGCGGCTTTGTGATGTTTTCCTGCCTGGGCCCGGACAGCTTCGTCGAACTGCGGCCGTTGTATGCGCGCGCCGGCTGGGGCCGGCCGGCGCCTGACTGGTGGGACATGCATGACATCGGCGACCTCGTGCTCAAGGCCGGCTTTGCCGACCCCGTCATGGACCAGCAGCGGCTGCGCCTGACCTGGGCCACGCCCGAAAGCCTGCTTGCCGACCTGCGGGCGCTGGGCGGCAACCTGGCGCCCGCGCGCTTCGCCGGCTTGCGCGGTCGCAAGTGGAAGGCGGCACTGCTGGCGCAGCTGGAAACGCTGCGCGACGGCGAAGGCCGGCTTGCGCTGACGGTGGAACTCGTTTTCGGCCACGCCTTCAAGGCGGCGCCGCGGCTGACGATGGCGGCCGAGACCCATGTGTCCATCGACGCCATGCGCGCAACGCTGCGCAAGGGCCGTGAAACCGGGTGAAGGGGGATGAAGGGGGTGAATCCCCGGGGGCGGCATGGGCCGTCCCTCTCGGAGCCTGGGCTAAAATCCCGCGCCGCATAGAGGGCTTTGGGGCAACACCCGGCTCAACCCACGGAACTTGCCTCCCAAATCCAGCTGTCGGGCTGGACAAGCAAGCCCCGCTCTTCAAAGAACCAAGTGACAACCATGACGATGATGAACGCACGAGTGCATAGCGCCTCACGCGCTTGGGGCCGTTGGGCCACGGCGGCGATGGCGGCCCTGGCGGCCGGCCCAGCCCTGGCGGTCAACGACCTGAAGGGCGGCCCCGGCGTCAATCAGCTCAATCTGCACGAGCCGGTCACGCGCATCGCGGCCGACCAGATGTGGCTGCACAACTTCGTGATGATCGTCTGCCTGGTCATCTTCTTCGCGGTGTTCGGGGTGATGTTCTATTCCATCTTCAAGCACCGCAAGTCCAAGGGCGCGGTGTCGGCCAACTTCCACGAGAGCGTGGCCGTCGAGATCGCCTGGACGGTGGTGCCCTTCCTCATCGTCATCGGCATGGCCCTGCCGGCGACCAAGGTCGTCGTCGCGATGAAGGACACCACCAACGCCGACGTGACCATCAAGGCCACCGGCTACCAGTGGAAATGGGGCTATGACTACCTGAAGGGTGAAGGCGAAGGCATCGGCTTCCTGGCCACGCTGGACACGGCCCAGCGCGAGTCCTCGAACTCCAAGCACCCCGAAGAGGTCGACGACTACCTACTGAAGGTGGACAACCCGCTGGTCGTGCCGGTGGACAAGAAGGTCCGCATCATCACGACGGCCAACGACGTCATCCACGCCTGGATGGTGCCGGCCTTCGGCGTCAAGCAGGATGCCATCCCCGGCTTCGTGCGCGACACCTGGTTCAAGGCCGAGAAGATCGGTGACTACTACGGCCAATGCGCCGAGCTGTGCGGCAAGGAACACGCCTACATGCCCATCCACGTGAAGGTCGTGTCCGCCGAGGACTACACCAAGTGGGTGGATGGCAAGAAGAAGGAAATCGCCGCCAAGGCCGATGACCCGAACAAGGTCTGGGAGCAAGCCGCCCTGGTCGCCCGCGGCGAGAAGGTCTATGGCGCCAACTGCGCCGTCTGCCACAAGGCCGACGGCTCGGGCGCCGGCCCGATCAAGCCGCTGGACAAGTCGCCGGTCGTGCTCGCCGAAGACAAACTGCAGCAGGTTCAGGTCGTGCTGAACGGCCGCATGGACAAGGGCATGCCCGCCTGGAAGCAGCTCAGCGATACCGACATCGCCGCCGTGATCACGTACACGAAGAACAGTTGGTCCAACAAGACGGGCCAGACGGTGCAACCGGCCGAAGTGCTGGCCGCCCGCAAGTAATCGACCGAACGCCGAATCAGAGGAAATCACATGAGTGCAGTGCTCCCCCCCCACGGCGCGGTCGGTGGCCATGACGGCCACGCCCACGATCACGACCACCACGATGATCACCACGCACCCCACGGCTGGCGCCGCTGGGTGTTCGCGACCAACCACAAGGACATCGGCACCCTCTACCTGCTGTTCTCCTTCACGATGCTGATGGTCGGCGGCATCCTGGCCCTTTGCATCCGCGCCGAGCTGTTCCAGCCGGGCCTGCAGTTCTTCAACCCCGAACTCTTCAACCAGTTCACGACCATGCACGGTCTGATCATGGTGTTCGGCGCCATCATGCCGGCCTTCGTCGGCTTCGCGAACTGGATGATCCCGCTGCAGATCGGCGCGGCCGACATGGCTTTCGCGCGGATGAACAACTTCAGCTTCTGGCTGCTGATCCCCGCGGCCATCATGCTGGTGGGCAGCTTCTTCATGCCCGGCGGCGCCCCGGCTGCGGGCTGGACGCTCTACGCGCCGCTGACGCTGCAGATGGGCCCGTCGATGGACGCCGGCATCTTCGCGATGCACATCATGGGCGCCTCGTCCATCATGGGCTCCATCAACATCATCGTCACCATCCTCAACATGCGCGCCCCCGGCATGACGCTGATGAAGATGCCGATGTTCGCCTGGACCTGGCTGATCACGGCCTATCTGCTGATCGCCGTCATGCCCGTGCTGGCCGGCGCCATCACGATGACGCTGACCGACCGCCACTTCGGCACCGCCTTCTTCAACCCCGCGGGCGGCGGCGACCCGGTCATGTACCAGCACATCTTCTGGTTCTTCGGCCACCCCGAGGTCTACATCATGATCTTGCCGGCCTTCGGCATCGTCAGCCAGATCGTGCCGGCCTTCGCCCGCAAGCGCCTGTTCGGCTACGCCTCCATGGTGTACGCGACGGCGTCGATCGCCATCCTGTCCTTCATCGTCTGGGCTCACCACATGTTCGCCACCGGCATGCCGGTGACGGGCCAGCTGTTCTTCATGTACGCGACCATGCTGATCGCCGTGCCCACGGGCGTGAAGATCTTCAACTGGCTGGCGACGATGTGGCGCGGCTCGATGACCTTCGAGACGCCGATGCTGTTCGCCGTCGGCTTCATCTTCGTGTTCACGATGGGCGGCTTCACCGGCCTGATCCTGGCGATGGCACCGGTCGACATCCAGCTGCAGGACACCTACTACGTCGTGGCMCACTTCCACTACGTGCTGGTGGCCGGCTCGCTGTACGGCATGTTCGCCGGCTACTACTACTGGTCGCCGAAGTGGACCGGCGTGATGTATTCGGAGACCCGCGGCAAGATCCACTTCTGGGGTTCGCTGATCTTCTTCAACATCACCTTCTTCCCGATGCACTTCCTGGGTCTGGCCGGCATGCCGCGTCGCTATGCCGACTACCCGATGCAGTTCGCCGACTTCAACGCGATTGCATCCATCGGCGCCTTCGGCTTCGGCCTGATGCAGGTCTACTTCTTCCTGTTCGTCGTCGTGCCGGCCATGCGCGGCAAGGGTGAGAAGGCGGCGCAGAAGCCCTGGGAAGCCGCCGAAGGCCTGGAGTGGGAAGTGCCGTCGCCGGCGCCCTTCCACACCTTCGAAGAGCCGCCCAAGCTGAACGCTTCGGCCACCAAGATCGTCGCCTGATGGCCATGACGCCCGAACAGCGCAAAGCCAACCGACGGCTGGGATTGATCCTGCTGTCGAT
>NZ_JBFULE010000295.1:0-6030 GCF_056400485.1 Roseateles sp. P5_B10 | reverse complement strand
CTCCATCACCTGCCCCGAGAAAAGATCCGCTCCTTTCGGCCCGAGATGGGTGCGGTCAAAGCGCGGCGGCGCTTCGGCCAGCGTATCGGCGCCGGCCTGGCCCATGGCGGCCACAGCGGCATGGCTGACCGCGTTCAGGTCCAGCACCTGCACACCCTGCTCCGCGCCCACCTTGAGGATGGACTCGGCCCAGGGGCGCAGGTCGTTGGGGAGTTCGCCGTCCCTGAAGGTGCGGCGCGTGAGCGGCGTGATGAGCAGCACCTCGCCGCCGGCGGCCTTCACGTCCTTCACGTAGCCAGCCATGTTGGGGCTGAACTCGGTGGCGAAGTCGGTCGAGCGGCCGGGTTTGCCGGGCTGGTCGTTGTGGCCGAACTGGATCAGCACCAGGGTCTTCTGCTTCTGGCCGGTCTCGCCGCGCTCGTTCAACAGCGCCAGCACCGTGTCCCACAGGCCCTCGGCGCGAAAGCTCTTGCTGGAACGGCCGCCGCGCGCGAGGTTGATGCAGGCGACCTGCTGGAAACGCGCGCACAGCGCATTGCCATAGCCGCTGCGCGGCGCCATCGTCGAGTCGCCGACGAGGATGAGGCGTGGGCCGGTGGCGACATTGGCCGTGGTCTCGCCCCGGGACGCGGAGGCGGCAGGTGCGGGCACCGTCTGGGCCAATGCCGAGCCGGCGAGCAGCGTGGCGAGAAGCAGAAGTTTCTTCATAGAGTCAGGAGGCGGTGAGGGCTGGCCAGCCAGCCTTGGGACTCATGTCGTCGAGGTTCCAATCCTCGGGCTTGAAAACGCGCCGCGTTGG
The DNA here is from genome assembly GCF_056400485.1 of Roseateles sp. P5_B10. Classification (NCBI taxonomy): domain Bacteria; kingdom Pseudomonadati; phylum Pseudomonadota; class Betaproteobacteria; order Burkholderiales; family Sphaerotilaceae; genus Roseateles; species Roseateles sp. P5_B10. The sequence continues at coordinate 5,231 of NZ_JBFULE010000295.1, read as the reverse complement.
CGCATGGCGCGGATAGCCCAACGCGTTCTCGACCTCGGAGTCGATCAGCTTGCCCTTGCCTTGCGCCATATCGGCCAGCAGCTTCGCATCCAGCGCGTCGCGCGCCCACGGCCTGGCGCCGACGAGGGCGGGCAGCTCCCGCGCCAGGGCCGCGGCCGGGCGCAGCGGTGGCAAGGCCGACGGCAGATAGGCTTGGCTGGCGACGATCAGCTTCGCCGTCGTCGCCGCATTGCGGCCGAGCAGCGGCGCCGGCGCGCCCTGCGCGTCATGGGCAATGTTGTCGGCCATGTAAAGCTCCAGGTCACCCTGGCCGAGCAGCATGAAGAACGGTGTGCCCGCCACCGTGCTAGGGCCATGACGCAGCGCATTGCCGACCAGCGTCAGCCGGCCCACCTGATGCGGCTGGCCTTCCCACTCGTTGGCGAGCAGGTTGTAGTGCACCGCCCGGTCGCCCGGGTTGAAGACGTAGTTGTTGACCATCGCCCCCTGCGCGCCGCCCTTGAACAGCGCATTGCGCTGGCGGTTGGACACGTAGACGTTGCCGTAGATCAGCACGCCGCTGGTGTTGTCGTGGATCAAGCTGCCCTTGCTGTGCTCGCCCTTCTCGTGCACCGAATTGCCCAGCCCCTCGTAGATGAGGTTGTGCGTGTAGGTGATGCGGTGGGACGTGGCCTTGCGCCAGTCCTCCAGCGTCCTGCCCTCGAAGCGCGGGCCGCTCGCGGACAGGTTCTCGTCGGTGGCCCAGGAGAAGCTGCAATGGTCGACGATGACGTCGTGTGCGCCGCCCAATGCCGAGATGCCGTCCTGGTCGCCGCCGCCTCTCTTGGGCCGACCGAACTCGCCGGGCCGAAAGCTCAGGTGCTGGATGACGACGTCGTGGGTCGAGATCGTCGTCTCGGCCTTGATGACGGTGACGCCAGGATCGGGCGCCGTCTGGCCGGCCAGCGTCAGGAAAGGCTGCGTGATCTTGAGCGGCTGGCCKCCCATGTCGATGACACCGCCGACCTCGAAGACGACGATGCGCGGGCCGCTGGCCTCGATCGCCTCCTTCAGGCTGCCGGGGCCCGCAGGCGCGAGCGTCGTGACTTTGATGACGCGGCCACCGCGGCCGCCCTGGGTCTCGGTCCAGCCGCGGGTGACGATGCCCGCCGAGGCCGGGGCCTGCGCAACGGCCGAAGGCAGCCAAGCCATGAGACCCAGGCCGCCAGCACCGGCCAGCAGGCCGCGACGGCCCGGAGAATGAAGATGCCTCATGCTCAGAAGCTGTAGTCGGCGGTGACCTTGTACGCCCGGCCCAGCACGTCGGCCATGCTGGTGATGTAGCCGACGTAGAGGCTGTTGGCCGTGATCGGCGGCGTCGCGTTGGTGATGTTGTTGACCGCCAGGCTGAGCTTGAGCCCCTTGAAGCCCGAGTAGGCCAGGCTGGCGCCGTACTGGCTGTAGGGGCTGACGCGGTTCACCGTCGAGCCGGCGCGCGGCGTGATGTCGGTCAGCGCGGTGTTGTAGCGCACCGAGACCAGGCCCGACCAGGAGCCGTTGCGCAGGCCCACCGAGGCGGTGTGCTTCCAGCGCGGGTTGATCTGGGGCATGCCGGCCAGGCCCGAGTTGACGCCGGCGCCACCGTAGCGCGCGTCGTTGGTGATGATGCCGACATTGCTCAGCACCTCGCCGTTCTTCTCGGCGCTGAAGCGGTAGCTCTCGTAGTAGGTGCCGTCCAGCATGAAGCTGGCCTGACCGATGGGCGTGGCGACGCGGTACATCATGGACAGGTCCAGCCCGCGGATGCTGGTGTCGCCGCGGTTGGCCTGGCTGGCGATGATGTAGTCGATGGTGCCGTCGGCCTTGCGGATGATGTTGGTCGCATACTTGGCCGGCTGCTGCTGCACCTCGGCGATGGCCACGGCGCCCAGCATGTCGGTCAGCTTGATGCCCCAGTAGTCCGCCGTCATCAGCAGGCCCTTGGTCGGCTCCAGCGCCAGGCCCAGTGTCCAGCCCTTGGACTTCTCGGGCTTGAGGAAGCTGTTGTCCGGGGACTTGGTCCAGTAGCTCATGGTCTGGTTGCAGACCTGGTCGCGCGTGAAGCCGTTGACCGGGTTGCCGGTGTTGGTGATGGTGGGCGTCGCGCTCGGGCACAGCACCGGGTCGTCCATCATCTGCGTGCGAACCTCGGGCGTCGGGTTCTGGATGTCCATGATGGACGGTGCGCGGAAGCCCGTGTTGGCCGAGGCGCGCAGCACCAGCTCGTCCAGTGCCTGGTAGCGGGCCGACAGCTTGGGGTTGACCGTCGTCGTCTTCAGGTCGCTGTAGGTGTCGGAGCGCACCGCGGCGTTGAAGCTCAGCCGCCTGGTGACGGGAGCGTCCACTTCGATGACCGCCGACTTGATGTTGCGGCCGAGGTCGCGTGCCACGCCGGTGGGCGTCTCGCCGACGAGGTCGTGCTTGCTGACATTGCCAAAGGCATCGATCGCATAGCTGCCGTTGGCGTTCTTGGCCACGTAGTCCAGCGGTGCGGCCTCGACCTTGGCCGAATCGCGGCGCACTTCGCCGGTCACGGCCAGCATCAGCGGGCCACCGGCCAGGTCCATCAGCGAGCGCGTCAGCGTCACGTCCACGCTGCGGTTGTAGGCGCGGTTGACGCGGTAGCTGTAGTCGCTGGCCTCGATGCTGCGCAGGTATTCGAGACCGGCTTCGTCCTGCAGGCCGAAGGGATTCAGGATGCCCTTGGTGAAGCCCTCCTGCGCCTTGGAGTAGAGGATGTAGCCGGCGCCGGCGCGGGTGTCGCGCAGCGACCGGCCGTAGTTCAGGCCCACGCGGTAGTCAAAGCCGGCCACCGTGCCCTCGGCGCTGAGCACCAGGCGGTCGTTGGTCTGCTCGTCATTGCGGTAGGCCGAGCCCAGTTCGGCCGGGCCCCAGACGAAGTAGATCGTCCGGTTGTTCATGTTCAGGTCGGTGACCGTGCCGGGCGTCTTGCTGGCGTCGATGAACATCGCCGGCGAGTTGGCACCGGTGTTGCTGCCCACCACCTTGACGGCCGGCGTGATGCCCTTGCCAGGGTAGAAGCGGCTGGTGGCCGGCATGCTGTAGGTGGTGGCCGGGGCCGTGCCGGCGGGCACCTGCATGCCGCGGTACTTCTGCACGTTGAACCTGGAGTGCAGGCCTTCCAGCGCCAGCGAGTGATCGTTGTTGATCTTCCAGCTCAGCTTGCCGAAGACGTTGGTGATCTCGCTGCCATCGGTGACGGCGTCGTAATAGTTGGGGTTGCGGTAGCAACCGGCGTTCGAGTAAGTGGCCGGCGTGGCGACGCTGCCGGCGCCCAGGGTCGGCAGCGAGTACGGCGCCGCGCAGCCGTTCGCAAAGGCAGGGTTGTAGTTGGAATTGGCGCCGGTTGCGAAGCCGAAGTTGGCGATCGGGCTGGGGTTCTTGTTGTCGGGCAGCAGGCCCAGGCCCATGGCCGACAGCACCGAGTAGTCATACAGCTCGGACCGGTCGATCTTGAACAGCGCCGACTTGCGCTGATGGTCCAGCGACAAGTAGGCGTTCCAGCCATCGGCGTTGAGGTCGCCCGCGCCGACGATGGCGCCGATGGCCTTGGTCTCGCCGCCGCCGGAGTGCTCGGGCTGGTTCCACTCGGCCTTCACCCGCGCACCCTTGAAGCTGTTGAAGGTGTAGAAGTTCTGCACGCCGCCGATGGCGTCGGAGCCGTAGATGGACGAGGCACCGTCACGCAGCGTCTCGGCGCGGTCCAGGGCCATGCGCGGGATGACGTTGACGGAGACGTACTGGTCCTGCAGCGGCTCGTTGGCCATGCGGCGGCCGTTTAGCAGGGTCAGCGTGCGCATCGGGCCCAGGCCGCGCAGATTGAGCATCGGGCCTGCGGCACCGCTGTTGGTGCCCAGGGACAGCGACTGCGGCATCTCCAGCACCAGGTCCTTGAGCTCGGTGTGGCCGCGGGCTTCGAGCTCCTCGGACTTGATCACCGAGACCGGCAGTGCCGTCTCGCCGGCCAGGCGCTTGATGGAGGAGCCGGTGATCTGGATGCGCTCCAGCGTCGCGGGAGCATCGGTGGTCTGCGCGTGGGCCGTGGCCATCAGGCTCAACACGGCGCTGGCGCACAGGGTCAGGCGGGCGTGCGGGTTCTTCATGTTCATCGTGTCTCCGTGGTGCTTTTTGCTGGATGGGTCAGGGTGCCGGCACCCAGCCGCCGGGCGCGCCGGTGGCGATGGTCGAGTTCTGGAAGATCTCGGCCCGTGTGGTCAGGCCCACCGCCGAGCCGAGCGGCTTGGCCAGCACGACATTGGTCGGCACATTGGCGACCTTGACCGAGGCCACGCCGAGCCGGGCGCTGACGTCCAGCGGCGCACCGTTGAGGTCCATGCTGCCGAACTCGCGCCAGCCCACCGTGTCGGTGGTGCCGCCGTCGGCCGTGCCGGCCCAGGACGGCGGGTTGCTGCCGCAACTGCCCGTGCCCACACCGGTCTTGCTGGTGCCCGTGCCCACGCACCAGCCGGCGGGCAGGATGTGCGAGCCCATCCTGGTGTTCACGAAGGCGATGTGGTCGATGTAGGTCGTTGCCGCCGTGCCGCCGCTGCGGGCGAGATAGGCCTGACTCACCGCGGGCTCGGCCGTCAGCCGACTGTTCAGGAACACAAAGCCCTTGTCGCCGACCGTGGCGCGCGACTGCAGGATGAAACCCGCCGAGCCGCTGGACGTGTCGGCCACCGAGCGGATCTCGCAGTCCTCGAACAGGCTGGCCATCACGCTGCCCCAGATGAAGTCGACATTGCCGGCGACGAGCGACTGGTAGATCCAGTTGTAGCCCTTGAGCTGCAGCGTGTCCTGCTGGCTCAGGAAGTTCATCTGCTTGGCCACCAGGCGCGCGGCCGCAGCCGTCGTGCTGGTGTTGAAGTAGATGGCCTCGGCCTGGTTGTCCCAGCTCGTGCTGCGCACATGCGGGTTCTGCAGCGTGAAGTTCTGCAGCGTCAGCAGGTCTGACGTCTCGACGAGCAGGGCCGCACGGCCGCCGCCGAGCACGCGGTGGCCCAGGGTCTTGCCCGAGGTGCTGAGTGCGGTGCCAGCGGTTGCGGAACTCGCGCCACTGCCCGAGTTCAGCGACTCGAAGTTGACGTCGCCCACCACCACACCATCACGGCTCTCGCCGACGATGCTGAGGTTGGACACCTTGCGCAGGATGTTGAGTTCGGGGTAGCTGCCGTTGGCCAGGTGGATGGTCT
>NZ_JBFULE010000294.1:0-6057 GCF_056400485.1 Roseateles sp. P5_B10 | reverse complement strand
GGGTTTGAGCCATGCGGGTGTCTTCTTGTGAACGAATGTTGCGATGGCCGCGATCTTGCGTGAAGCCGGGGTGGCTGGCCTCGGGAATAGTTCCAAGGCGCGTGGCAAGCGCCGCAAAGTAGCGCTTCATGACACTGCCCGACGGTCGAGGGGGACCCGTGTCGCGCAGGCGCCGAGCCGCCGGTGTCGTCATGCGCTACCGTCTCGCCTCATGTCGAGCACGCAATCGCTGGTGGCCCTCATCAAGGCCGAGCTGAAGACGCAGGGCCTGAGCTATGCCGAGCTGGCCTTGGCCCTGGACCTGTYGGAGTCCAGCGTGAAGCGCATGCTCGCGCCGGGCGGCGAGATGCCACTGTCGCGTGTGGACGAGATCTGCCGCGTGCTGAAGCTGGAGTTCGCCGAGCTGGCCGCGCGCCTGGGGCAACAGGCGCCGGCTTTGCGCGAGCTGACACTGGAGCAGGAGGGTGCCGTCGTGGCCTCGCCCGTGCTGCTGCTTGTTGCCATCTGCTGCCTGAGTCACTGGGCCATCGAGGACGTGCTGTCGCGCTATCGCATTGCCGAATCCGACGCCGTTGCGGCCCTGACCCAGCTCGACCGTCTCGGCGTCATCGAACTGCGCCCGCACAACCGCTACAAGCTCAAGGTGGCCAAGACGCTGCGCTGGCGGCCGCAGGGGCCGGTCATGCAGTTCTTCCGCGAGCGGGTGATGGCCGATTTCTTCGCCGGCGGCTTCGATGGCGAAGGCGAGCTGCTGACGCTGGTGCATGGCGAGTTCGGCGCCGGCCATGCGCGCGAGCTGGCCGAACGGCTGCAGCGCACGGCCGATGACTTCGCCCGACAGCATCTGCTGGACCAGAAGCTGCCGTCCTCTGAGAAGCGGCCCTACAGCGTGGTCATTGGCCTGAGGTCATGGATCTTCGAGGCGTTCCGCGACTTGGAGCGGCCGGGCCTGGGCCAGCGCCGCGCCGGTCGTGCTGGATAGGCAAACGACCGAATCAGGCTCCCGGATAAGGCTCGGCGAGGCCGGCCTTGCGCGCGGCCTGGCCTGTTTTGGCTAGGGTTTCCGACGCATGTTCGCAAGCATTGCCCCCCGGCGGTGCGTCCATCGGCAATGGCCTCCGCAAGTTTGACGAGTTCAACAGACGCTCCGAACCGTACAACGTCGTCCGGGCAAGGACAGTCTGCGCCCACCTTTGCGGGAGAAGCTCATGACAGGCATTGACCAATGGCAAGGCGCCCAGACTCCGTCGGACGCCACACGACGACCGGCGCAATCGCACAGGCCCGCAGGCCCCGGCGGCAGACCTGCGTCGCGCGGGTGGTACCTGGCGATCGGGCTCAATGCCGTCGATCCGGCGCAGTACGGTGGTTGGGCCGGCCCGCTGATTGCCTGCGAGGCTGATGCACGGGACATGGCGGCCATCGCGACCGGCGTCGGCTGCACGGGCACCTTGCTGCTGACGCAGGAGGCGACGTCTGCGCGTGTACTCGCGGAACTTGCGGACGCGGCGCAGCAATTGCGCCCGGGCGACCTGTTCATTCTGAGCTACTCGGGCCACGGCGGGCAGCTCGGGGACGCGAACGACGAGGAGGCCGATGCCCTGGATGAAACATGGTGCCTCTTTGATCGCATGCTGATCGATGACGAGCTGTATGCGATGTGGGCCCGCTTCGCGCCTGGCGTGCGCATCGTGGTGCTGTCCGACAGCTGCCATAGCGGCACGGTCGCGAGGATGGCGCGCTATGAATTCGTCGCGCAGGCAGTGGGCATGATGGCGGTGACGAATCCTCGCCAGGCCGGGCTGAGCCCGCCTGCTGGTGCGATCAAGGCGATCCCGTTCGAAAGGGCATGGCCTGTCTACCAGGAGCGAAAAAACTTCTATGACTCGCTGCAGTATCTCTGCGGCCCCGCTGACAAGGCCAACATCGGCGCCAGCGTGATTCTGATCTCGGGCTGCCAGGACAACCAGTTGTCAATGGACGGCATGGACAACGGCCTGTTCACCGGCACGCTCAAGCGCGTTTGGGCAGATGGCCAGTACGGGCGGGACTACGAGTCTTTCTGCAGGGACATCATCAGGCTCATGCCGCCCAGCCAGACGCCTAACTACTACGTGGTCGGTGCGGCCAACGCAGGCTTCGAAGCGCAACGCCCCTTCAGCGTCTGACGCACGGCTCTGCTGCATTTACCGTGCGGCGACTCTGGAGCGTTTGATGGGGCTCAAGCCTTACCAGAACTCCCAACGCCCGGTCCAAATGACCCAGAGGCCCAGCAGCCCATTCGTCACCGCGTGCGCGATGACGGCGCTCCACAGCTTGCCGTTCCTGCGGTAGAGCAAGGCGTAGGCGAGGCCAGCGACGACGGCGGCCAGCCACAGCGTGTGGGCCAGCGTGAAGACGAAGGTGGACAGCACGACGGCACGCGCACCGACTGTCTGCGGGTTGACCCGCTCGAAGCCAGGATGCTGCACCCAGCGCATCAGGAAGCTGCGCCAGAACAGCTCCTCCATGACCGGCACAACCAGGGCTGCGCCGGCCAGGCGCAGCACGATCAGTGGCCAGATCAGCTGGCCGTTGGCATCCAGCGGCACAAAGCTGGCCGTGGCTGAGCCGAGCTGCATCCACGGCGCATCCAGCTGCACCCAGATCGCGAAGACGGCGATGCCGACAACCACGGCCCAGCCGGTCTCGCGCGCGTCGGGCAGGTTTTGCCGCACCAGCTCGCCATAGCCGCGCCAGTACCAGGCCAGCAGGCCGCCGACGATGACAGTCTGGGCGCCGTAGATCCAGCGTGTGTCCAGGCCGCCGTCGGCGGGCAGGTAGCCGCGCAGTGCCAGCAGCGCCATGAAGACGAAGAAGGGAATGCAACGGGCGAGGGCGGCGGGGCTGAGCGTGGGCGTGTCGGCAGGCATGTCGGCCACCAGCTTAGCCCGAGGTCATGGCAACTCAGGGCGCTAGGCCCCCCAAGCCTCAGGGGTGGGCACCGGAACTAGGGGCTAAGAAGGCCATCCTTGAAGGCGACGAAGACGCCATTGGTCCAGCCGAAGCCATCCTGGGTCTCGTACTCGCCGCCGCCGCCGGCCTTGTCCTGGGCGACGTCGTATTTCTCCAGCAGCCGGCCGGTGGCGAGGTAGACGCGGTGCACGCTGGCGCACCAGCGCTCGGCGATGTCGCGGGCCAACGCCGCATGGCCGTAGCGCAGCAGGCCCTGGGCTGCCATCCATTGCAGCGGCGCCCAGCCGTTGGGGGCATCCCACTGCTGGCCAGTCGTGAGGGCCGTCGTCAACAGGCCATTGGCGCCGAGCAGGTGGCGCTGCACCTGGGCGGCCATCGCGTCGGCCTGCGGCTGGGTGGCCATGCCGAGGTACAGGGGCACGAGGGCGGCGGCCGTCAGCGGGCGCGGGTCGGTGGCCTGCCGCCAGTTCAGGTCGGCATAGTGACCCGTTGGGCCAGCATCGGCGCGCCAGAAGCGCGTCTGCAGCAGCTGGCGGCGGGCGGCCATGCGGGCCTCGAAGGCCTGGGCCGTGGCGGTGTCGCCGCTGCGCGCAGCACCCAGGGCGATCGCGCTCTCCAGGCCGGCCAGCAGCGCGTTCAGATCGACGGGTGCCAGCGCTGTCGTCTCGATCGTCGCGATGTCGGCGGGATCGGCGCACCAGCGGCCGGAGAAGTCCCAGCCGCTCTCGGCGCCGGCGCGCAGGTCGCGCCAGACGTCTGTCGGCGTGCGGCCGGTCGCGGCCTCGGCCGTCAGCACGTCCTCGCGCCAGCTCTCCTCGCGCGGCGTGCAGCGGTCGTCCCAATAGCGGTTGAGCAGGGCGCCGTCGGCGGTGCGGGCTACGCGGCGATGGGCCTGGCCGGGTGCCACCGTGGCCTCGCCGGCCATCCAGAAGCCGTGTTCTGTTTTCAACGCGTCCAGATGGGCCGCGAAGCCGGCGGCCGGGTCGTCGGCGTGCAGCAGCTCGACCATCCTGAAGAAGAACGGTGGCTGCGAGCGGCTCAGCATGTAGCTGCGGCTGCTATTGGGAATGAAGCCGTAGGTTGCTATCAGGTGGGCGAAGTTGGCCAGCATGGCCTCGGCCAGGTCGCGCCGGCCGTCGGCCACCAGGCCCAGCATCGTGAAGTAGCTGTCCCAGTAATAGAGCTCGCGAAAGCGCCCGCCTGGCACGACATAGGGCTTGGGCAGCGCGAGCAGGCTTTCGCCGTCTTCGGCCTGGCGGTGCTCGCGCACCAGCAGCGGCCACAGCGCGCGGATGTGTTCGCGCACACCCAGGCGCGGGCCAACGGCGGTGTCATGGCCGGGCAGCACGAAATGGCCGTGGACGAAGTCGGTGAGCGAGAAGCCCGGCAGGCGACGTTCGACCTCGAAGCGCGCACGGATCATGGCGGGCGCGGTCTTGGGCCGGGCGTCGACAAAGCTCTTGCCGTCGCCGAAGACGCGCGTCATCTGCACGGCGACGAAGAGCTCGCCGTAGAGCTCGTGCGGGGTGGCTGCGCTGCTGTGCGCGGCGGCGTGAACGGGCGCGGCGGCCAAAAGGTCGCCGGGGCGCTGGGAGCGGAAAGTCATGACGATGCGAGATGCCGGCGCAGCCGGGCGAGCGAGATGGCCAGGGCCGTGACGGGCACGAGCAGCAGACCGAAGGCGGTGGTGCCGTCGAAGGCGACGAAGAGGCGGCCGGTGACGAAGCTGCCCAGCGTGCCGCCCAAGGCCGAGAAGACGACGATGAGGCCGGTCATGGCCGCATGCTGGCGCTGCGGCAGAGCGCTCAGCATGGCCGAGTTGATGGCGGGGTAGATGGGTGCCAGCAGCAGGCCGGTCAGCGGCAGCAGATAGGCCGCGGGCGGGGCGTTCAGCCAGCCAGCGTCGGCGCCCAGCGGTGCGACGTTCAGGGACAGCGGCAGCGTGATGAGGATCAGCGCTGCGATGCCGACCAGGCAGGCGATGACGACGGCAAACCAGCCCAGCCGCCCGATGACGGCTGCGCTGGTCAGGCGGCCCAGCGCCGTCGTCGCCGGCATGATGACCGCAAGGCCCACGCTCATCGCCGTGGGCAGGTGCAGCACCTCGTTGTTGAAGCTGGGCAGCCAGGTCGAGATGCCCTGCTCGATCAGCACATAGAGAAAGGCCGACAGCAGGAAGACGACAACCAGGGCCATCTTGAGCAGCGGCGCCATCGCCAGCAGGTCTTCGCGCACGCTGGTGTTCGGGGACTGGATCGGACCTTCGTCGAGCGGACTGGTGAGCAGCAGCACGAAGGCACCGGCAGCCAACGCGGCCAGCAGCGGATAGACCTGCAGCCAACCTCGCCCCTCGGCATGCGCGGCCTGGCTGAACAGCAGATAGCCGCCCAGCACGCCGACCATGAACAGGCCTTCGAGCAGGTTGGTGAAGCGCGCATGGCCGGCGCGGTCGTGCGTGACCAGGCCGATCATGGAATAGGCCGAGACCTTGACGAGGGCGAAGCCCGCGCCGAGCGTGCAGAACAGCAGCTTGATGGCCCAGAAGGCCGACAGCACCGGCATCGCCAGGCAGGCCGCGCCGACGGCCGCGAGGGCCAGCAGCATGGCGCGCTTCAGGCCCAGGCGCGGCAGCAGCGAGGCGACCAGGAAGGACGTCAGCGCGATGGGCAGGTCCTTCCACGCGTCCAGCAGCGCGGCCTCGGCGCGGGGCACGCCGAGGGTCTGCACGACCAGCAGGTTGACCGCACCGACGCTGTTCAGCAGGGCGCCGAACAGCATGTAGGTGAGGATGATGGCGAGCTTGATGCGCAGCGTGCCGGTGGTGGTCGGTATTGCCGCTGATGGGTATGTCATGTTTTTGCACCTGTTGGTTGGTGCTGAGCGTGGTGCCGGGATTTCGCCCCGGCGGGCGACTCACTTTCTTGGGCGCCCAAGAAAGTAAGCAAAGAAACCGCCCCCGATCCGCCCGCCCTGCGCTGCGCTTCGGGTTCCCTGYGGTACTCAGGCCTTGAGGCCCCGCGCAAAACTCCCTCCGCTACGCTGCGGTCAAACAGTTGCGCGGAGTCAGTTCTTGAAGCGTGCTGCGCACGCGGCCTCAAGGCC
>NZ_JBFULE010000293.1:0-6063 GCF_056400485.1 Roseateles sp. P5_B10 | reverse complement strand
GTCTACCTCAGTTGTCCAATCCGAACCTGACGGGCCGAGCGACGGGCCGCTCCCTAGCCGGCCCGCGCTGGCGATGTGCTTGCCGGTCGATCCGGCAAGCATCGCCGTCCCCGCGGGGGCTGAGGCCGGACACAAGGCGCCCAGTGGGCGGCTTGTGCCTGCCGAAGGGCTGCGGCGCGAGCAGCAGCGCGGTCTGCAAGACCGACTGGACTCGCTCGCGTTCAGCGACGCGAGGCTGGGCGAGGGGCAGATTCATGCCAGTTGGCGGGCAAACTGCCCGGTCACGGTTTCCATCACGGCGAGCAGGTTCTCGCTCGCCACGAAGACGTTGCTGGCCGTTTCCGGCCCCTGGCTTTCGCCGGCCAGTGCCGACTGCAGGAAGACCCATTGGTTGCGTGCAAGGTCCAGGTTGTCGCGGATGGCGGGCGTTCCTTCAGGGGCCGAAGCCAGCACGCGCATGGCGGTCTCGAACTCGGCGCGAGCCTTGATTGTTTCCTTGCTCACGACGTCGGATCGAGCGCCCTGCTGGCCGGCCATGAAGAACAGGGCCAGTCGCTGCGACAGCATGCGCTGCCGGCCCGACATGTTGACCAGCATCGCGGTCGCCGTGGTGGAGCGCTGCTGCAGTTGGCCGGTGGCGACATGGGCCAGGCTGAGCATCTCACCCGAGGTTTGCAGCAGCTCGTCGACGCGCTCGCGGCTGGGCTTGCTCTGCAGCAAGGCGCGGTAGTCGCCAAAGCGGTGCTGCATGGCCTTGTAGCTGCCGGCGATCTCGGGCGTGGGCGCAAAGGCGAGGAGCTCGCCGAGCTGGCGTTCGAAGCGAGCCTCGCTGGCCTCCAGCACCTGGCGCGCACGCGGCGCCAGCTCGGGACGCAGCTGGCCAAGCCAGGCCTTGCCCATGCGCTGGCTGAGCATGCGCTGGGCGCCGGCCTTGTCGATGGCTTCGCCGAGCTGGCTGATGCGGTTCTGAGCCAGGGCAGGCCCGGAGGCCAGGCTCGCGAGAAGAATGACGCGGCGGTTCAGCATCAGACGGCCACCTTGTCGAACTGGCGCAGGTCCACGTGGGCCTTGTCGAAGTCGAACCAGGGGTCGGGCTCACCGTCCAGGCTGAACTGCAACTGCGCCCACAGCGCCTTGCGGTTGTCGGCGTCCTCGAGGACCTTCTTCTTGACGTGGTCCAGGCCGACCCGGGCGACGTAATGCACTGTGCGCTCGAGATACCAGCCCTCCAGCCGGTAGAGCTGCAGGAAGGCGCCGCTGTACTCCAGCACCTCTTCGGGCGTCTTCAGCTTGCAGAAGAACTCGGCCACCTCGGTCTTGATGCCGCCGTTGCCGGCAACGTAGATTTCCCAACCCGAGTCGACGCCGATGACGCCGACGTCCTTGATGCCGGCCTCCGCGCAGTTGCGCGGGCAGCCCGACACGGCGATCTTGACCTTGTGCGGCGCGTACATGCGCCACAGCGCCCGCTCCAGGTCTTTGCCCATCTGCGTCGAGTCCTGCGTGCCGAAGCGGCACCATTCGCTGCCCACGCAGGTCTTCACCGTGCGCAGCGCCTTGGCATAGGCATGGCCCGAGGGCATGCCGATGTCCTTCCAGACGTTGACGAGGTCTTCCTTCTTCACGCCCAGCAGGTCGATGCGCTGGCCGCCGGTGACCTTGACGGTCGGGATCTGGTACTTGTCCACCGCGTCGGCAATGCGGCGCAGCTCCGAGCTCGTCGTCTCGCCGCCCCACATGCGCGGGATGACCGAGTAGCGGCCGTCCTTCTGGATGTTGGCGTGCGAACGCTCGTTGATGTAGCGGCTCTGCGGATCGTCGACGGCCTCCTTGGGCCAGGTCGAGATCAGGTAGTAGTTGACGGCCGGGCGACAGGTGGCGCAGCCATTGGGCGTCTTCCAGTCCAGCGCGCGGAACACCTCGGCCGAGGTCAGCAAGTGCGCCAGGCGAATCGTGTCGCGGGCGTCCTGGTGGCTGGCGTCGGTGCAGGCGCAGATGGCTTTTTTCTTGGGCGTGGCCGAGTAGTCGCCGCCGGCCGTGAACATGATGAGCTGTTCGACCAGGCCGGTGCAGGAGCCGCACGACGCGGAGGCCTTGGTGTGCTTGCGCACCTCGTCCAGCGTGAACAGGCCCTTGTCGCGGATGGCCTTGCAGATGGTGCCCTTGGCGACGCCGTTGCAGCCACAGACCTCGTCCGTGTCGGCCATCGCGGCCGCGCGGCTGACGCCCTGGTGGCCGACGTCGCCGATGTTGGCCCCCGCCTCGCCGAACATCAGCTTGTCGCGGATGTCGCCGATCTTGCGGCCCTCACGCAGCAGCTTGAAGTACCAGCCGCCGTCCACCGTGTCGCCGTACAGGCAGGCGCCGACGAGCTGGTCGTTCTGGATGACGAGCTTCTTGTAGACGCCGGCGAAGGGGTCGCTCATGACGATCTCCTCCGTGCCCGCCCCGCCGGTGAAGTTGCCGGCGCTGAAGAGGTCGATGCCCGTCACCTTGAGCTTGGTGCTGACCGACGAGCCGAGGTAGCGGCCGATGCCGAACTGGGCCAGGTGGGTGGCGCAGACCTTGCCCTGCTCGAACAGTGGCGCCACCAGACCGTAGGCGATGCCGCGGTGGGCCGCGCATTCGCCGACCGAGTAGACGCGCGGGTCGGTAACGGTCTGCATCGTGTCGGTGACGACGATGCCGCGGCTGCAATGCAAGCCTGCTTTCTCGGCCAACGCGGTGTTGGGGCGAATGCCGGCGGCCATGACGACGAGGTCGGCCGGTACGTCGATGACCTGACCGTCCTTGCCCTTGAGCTTGATGGCCTGGACCCGGCCCGAGGGGCCGGCCACCAGTTCCTGCGTCTGCGCGCCCAGCATGAAGGTCAGGCCGCGGTCGACCAGCGACTTGCGCAGCAGGTCGCCGGCGACGCCGTCGAGCTGGCGCTCCATCAGCGTGTCGACCAGGTGCACGACCGTGACCTGCATGCCGCGCAGCATCAGCCCGTTGGCGGCTTCCAGGCCGAGCAGGCCACCGCCGATGACGACGGCATGCTTGTATTTCGTCGCCGCGTCGATCATGGCGTTGGTGTCGGCAATGTCGCGGTAGGCGATGACGCCATCCAGATCCTTGCCAGGCACCGGCAGCACGAAGGGATTCGAGCCGGTGGCGATCAGCAGGCGGTCGTATTCCGCCGTCGTGCCGTCGGCCGCGATGACGCGGCGGCGCACGCGATCGATCTCGGTGACCGTCTTGCCCAGGTGCAGCGTGATGCCGTTCTCCTCATACCAGGAGAGCGGGTTCAGGATGATCTCTTCGATCGTCTGCTCGCCGGCCAGCACAGGGCTGAGCAGGATGCGGTTGTAGTTGGGGTGCGGCTCGGCACCGAATACGGTGATGTCGTAGAGATCCGGCGTGATCTTCAGCAGCTCCTCCAGCGTGCGCACGCCGGCCATGCCGTTGCCCACCATCACGAGCTTCATCTTCTTCATGCCGGACTCCATACAACAAAGCTGGTCTGCCCTTTGCTTTGCAAGGCATGTGCCAGCGATGAAGCTGGCCTTCAGACCTGCCGCAGCGTGAGAAATCAACCTCAAACGCCCAGCGACGCCCCACGCCGAAGCGTTTGCTAGCCCGGTGCGGGTGCACTCATCCCTGAAACTGCACCAAGATGAAGCCCCTCGTCCAAGGCCTTGCCTTGGTCGGTCCCCCCGAGGGGACGGCGATGCTKSCCGGYTCGACCGGCMAGCACATCGCCAGACGGGCCGGCTWGGGAGCGGCCCGGCGCTCGGCCCGCAATACCAACCGCTCACCTGACAACGACTCACGCGCATGCGCTTCGAACTCGATACCGGCCTGTCCAGCCTGCAGGGCAAGCGTCCTCGCAACGAGGACTTCGCCGGCGTGCAGGCGCCGGCTGCGCACGAGGCCGAGCGCGGCTGGGTCGCCGCCCTGGCTGATGGCGTCAGCGGGGGTGAGCATTCCAACGGCGATGGCCTGATGGCTGCCCAGACCTCGGTCATGAGCCTGCTGCGCGACTTCCACGGCGTGCCCGCCGACTGGGACACGAGCGTGGCGCTGGACCGCCTGCTCAGCCACCAGAACGCTTGGCTCGCCTCGCACAACCGCCGCCCCGGGCCGGACGGTCAGCCGCGCGAGGCGCTGACGACGCTGACGGCCATCGCACTGCGCGGTCRCCGCTACGCGTTGGCCCATGTGGGTGACAGCCGCGCCTGGCTGCTGCGCGACGGCCAATGCCTGCTGCTGACCCAGGACCACCGCATGGAGCGCCGTGACTTCGCCGGCCTCACGCGCGCCCTGGGCCTGGACGATGCGCTGCGCCTGGACCACAGCGCCGGCGAGCTCAAGGTGGGGGACCGCCTGCTGCTGACCAGCGATGGCGTGCACGGCTCCCTGCGCAGCCGCCAGATCGCCGACCTGTTGCGCACCACGCCCGGCGCACAGGCGGCGGCCGATGCGCTGACCGCTGCGGCACTGGCGGCTGGCAGCCACGACAACGCGACCGCCCTCGTCCTCGACGTCAAGGACCTGGCCGACCCGGGCCTGAACGACCTCGCGGCATTGGGCCGAACCTTGCCCAGCCCCGGGCCGCTCGGTGTCGGCGCGACGCTGGACGGCTACCAGGTCACCGCCGTCGTCGCCGACAACGGCGTGCACCGCCTTTTGCAGGCGCGCGAGCTTGCCACCGGGCGCCTCGTGGCCCTGAAGATGCTGCGCCCCGGCCGCGCCGACGATCCTGAAGAGCGCGCCATGCTGGCCCACGAGATCTGGCTGGGCCTGCGCCTGGCCGAGGCGCCCCGGCACCGTCGGCGTGGGGGTGAGAGCGGTTTTGTGCGCGTTCATGCGCCGGCCGATGGCGCCACCCACTTCTACGCCGTGTTCGACTGGCATGGCGGCCACACGCTGGAGCAACTGCTCGCCAAAGGCCCGCTGGATACGGTCCAGGCTCTGGGCCTGGCCAGCGCCGTCGCGCGCTCATTGAGCCTGCTGCATGCCGCCGGCGTCGTGCACCGCGACATCAAGCCGGCCAATCTGCATCTGGGTGAAGATGGCCAGTGGCGCGTGCTGGACCTGGGCGTCGCCCTGAGCCCACGCGCGCCCGCGGCCTCGCACGAGCTGCATGCCGGCACGCCCAGCTATATCAACCCCGAGCAATGGCAGGATCCGCCGACCCCGGCCGACGCGGGTTCTGACTTGTTTGCGCTGGGCGTGACCCTCTACCAGGCGCTGACGGGCCGCCTGCCCTATGGCGAGATCGAACCCTATCAACTGGCCCGCTATCGTCGCGAGCCGGCCAGCGTCAGCCGGCTGCAGCCCAGCGTGCCCATGCCGCTGGACCGTCTCGTCATGCGCGCCGTCGCTCGCGAGGCCAAGGCGCGTTTCGAGACGGCCGACGAGTTGCTGCTGGCGCTCGAGCGGCTGGCCGCGCGCGACCAGCCCGCCTCCGCGCGCCCGCCCAAGGCCGCGCGCGAGGCGGTGAGCGTCTGGCAGGTCGGCCTGGGCCTGTCCGTGCTGCTCAACCTGCTGCTGATTGCCTGGCTGGCCTTCCTGCCGCGCTAGGGCCTGTTAACGCTACGGCAACGCGACCCCTTGCCGTAGCGTTAACAGGCCCTATTCAGAGCCCGAGGCGGTCGCGGTTGATGCCCTTGACCTCGACATCAAACGTGCAGGAGCCGCTGGCCTGGCCGGTCGTGAACTCGACAGTGCCTGCCGCATGGCCGACCGTGTCTTTCATCTCGAAGCGCGTGAAGTGGAATTTGCCGGCCGTCACGCGCTGGCTCTTGCCTTGCACGCGGATGACCGAGCGCCACAGCGACTCCATGGACAGCGTGTAGTCGCCTGGGCCCGTGATGTCGACGGTCTTCAGCTCGACGTTGCTGGTCGGGGCTTCGCCGCCGTCCAGCGTCATCAGCCGAAAGCGCGACAGCCTGCCCGTCGCGCCCGCCTTGCCGCTGGGCGAGTAGTTGAAGTCGGCGTAGCTGTCGGAGACGCGGATGTCGGCGCCGGCAATCTTGCAGCTGGTGGCGGCCTGGGCGCCGGCGGCCAGACCGACGAGGG
>NZ_JBFULE010000292.1:0-6084 GCF_056400485.1 Roseateles sp. P5_B10 | reverse complement strand
GGACTTCAGCGCGTCGTAGCCGATCAGGTTGGTGGCCCATTGCAGGGACCGGTCGCGGCTGTGTCCCGACACCCGGCTGAGATTGGCCAGCAGCGGTGCGTAGGCCGCCATCTGTACCACGTCGGCATTGCGCTCCAGGCTGGCCAGGTAGGCGGCGTCGGCAATGGCGGCCCTCATGTTCGGCATGGGCCAGCCCTGGTGGGTGGCCCACTCGCCGACGAACACCTTCGGGTCGGTACGCGGGCGCTTGTCGTAGTCGGTCAGGTGCTCGTACATCTGCGCCTCGCCCCAGGCGTAGGTGTGGTCGTCGATCATCTCGGGGCGCTGTGAAGGCGTCGCGCTGGCCGCCATCGTCGAAATGAGCGTCAGTTGCGGGTACCTGGCCTTGATCGCCTTGTGGAAGATCGAGAAGCGCTTGTCGTAGGAGCCCGACTTGTCGAAGACGTCCTCGTTGCCGATCTCGACGTGACTCATCTTGAAGGGCTCGGGGTGGCCGTCCCTGGCGCGTTGCGCGCCCCATTTGGTGTCAGCGCCGCCGATGATGTATTCGATCTGGTCCAAGGCTTCCTGCACGAAGGGCGCCAGGTCTTCTTCAGAGGACAGCCGCTCGCCATTGAGGGCGTAGCCCGCGAACACATCGAGCAGGGGCTCCATGCCGAGGTCTTCGCACCACAGCAGGAATTCCAACATGCCCATGCCGTCGGTGGACCAATAGTTCCAGGGGCTGCGGTGGCCGGGCCGCTGCGCCGGGTCGCCGATGGTCTTCTTCCACTCGAAGCGCTGCCCGAAGGTGTCGCCCTCGACGTAGTTGCCGCCAGGAAAGCGCAGGAACTTCGGCTTCAGGCCCGCCATCAGCTCCATCAGGTCCGGGCGCAGCCCGTTCGGGCGGTTCTTGTAGGTGGGACCGAACACCGACACCTGTTGCAGCCAGAGCTTGCCCGGCCGGCTGGCGGTGAGCGTGAAGACGTTGTCCTTGGACGGCACCAGCTCACTGCCGGTGCGCAGCGTGATCTGGAACTTCTTCCAGTCGCGCCCGACGCCGTCCACCTTGCCGGAGACGAGCGAGGCGCCACCAGCCTTGACGAGCGAGGCCAGCAGTGGGCCGATTTCGCCTTCAGCCTTGGCATAGAAGGACACGGTGTAGCTGGTGTCGGGTTTGAGGCCGATGCCCCAGTAGCCACCGTTGCGGATGCCCGCCGGCTGCTCGGGCGATGCGCTTTTGAGAGTCAGCGCCAGGCTCAAGTCCAGCGCGTCGTTGAGCTTGTTGTTCCTGTCCAGGGCCAGCTCGGCCGCACCGACGGCGTTCCAGTACACCGGCTCCTCAGCCTGGTAGGCGTAACCCGCTTCGCCCTTGAAGCTGCGGTTGCGGATCAGTTCACCGTAAAGGCCGCCTTCGTAGGCAAAGTTGATCTCTTCGGTCATGAGACCGTACATGCGGGGGTTGATGCGGGTCTTGACCCGGTCGGCCGTGATATGGATCTCGGGCTGCGATGCAACCCCGGTCGACTGAGCATTCGCCGGCAGTGCAAGGAACGCACTGGCCAGCGTGCACAGGGACGTCAGATTGATGTTTCTCATGGAAGTAGTCAAACAAGGAATCGGCGTTACGACAGGTGGCATGGAGGTACAAGAGGCGGACCACKGCGGGCTAGGTCCGCAGCCCAACKACGGCTAAGCGCCCGAGCGCTTCGGCACACGCCGGCATCGTCGGATGCAGCAGCGTGYGGCCGAACCAGAAGTCTTCGCCAAGCGTTTACAGGCGCCAATGCAGGCGCAGCGTTGCATGTTGGGTGGGCAGATGAAGGAGGACACTGCTGCGGATTGACCAAATTGCGGTCTTGCCACTTTGCCACATAGCAACTTTGGTATTACCACATTGTGGTCCCGCAGCCGGTCCGACGGCACCACAACTGCGTCATCGTGATGACGGGCTACTCCGAGCAGATCCGGCTGGCCATGGCTCAAGGCTTCACGGTGCTGGTCAAGCCGACCTCCGCGGAGCGCTTGGCCAGCGTGCTGCAGGATGCGCTCTCCACAAAAAAACGCTGAGCGGCTGTAATTTCCTCCGGACGCTGCACACGGTGGACGATGGCGCCAGGCCTCAGAGGCCAGTCAAGGAGYGCCGGAGCTCGAAGGCAAAGCGGTCATAGGCGCCGGCACACCGCGGGCGACCGCTTGCCGCTGCAGCCGACGTTCAACTGACGAACTGTGAATGGCTCTCGCCAGCCTGAAGCAGCCAGCATCTCCGCACCCGGCGCTGGACCGAGTGGTCAAGTCACCGGACACGCTGCCCTGCGCGACACCTCCGGACAAGGTGCTCGTCAGGCGCCGGATTCCGTGCTCAGAAGACGCTGGACCTGGTGCTCACGTCGCGTCGAAAAATGCACGGCAACCTGTTCGGCTCGCAGACGCTGTGGGCCCAGCACCGCCGCATGGGCCTGGTGGACCCGCTGGGCACGCAATGCCTGCCGACCGTGATGGCCATGCAGGGCCGCTTCGTGCTGCCCCAGAACGATTCGCAATTCAAGTACGCCTACCACTTCGACGCCGTGCAGTACGCGGCGTTCCTGCGCAGGCTTGCTGTGCAGCGCGGCACGCGGCACACGCTGGGGCGCATCGTCGACGTGCTGCGCCGCCCCGATGGCGGCGTGGCGGCGGTTCACCTGGACGACGGCCGCCGCATCGAGGCCGACCTGTTCATCGACTGCTCGGGCTTCCGCTCCCTGCTGCTGGGCGGCACGCTCGCCGAGCCCTTCGTCGACTTCAGCCACTGGCTGCCCGTGGACGGCGCCTGGGCTTGCCCCTGCGAGCGTAGCGGCGATCAGCTCACGCCCTATACCCAGGCCACCGCGCTGGAGGGCGGCTGGTCTTGGCGCATCCCCCTGCAGAACCGCACCGGGCACGGCCATGTGTTCGCGAGCCGATTCATCGACGCGGACCGCGCCCGCGAGCAATTGCTGGATCGGCTGGACGGCAAGCAGCTGGCCGAGCCGCGGCTGCTGCGATTCACCACCGGCCACCGCCAGCGCTTCTGGGTCAACAACGTCATTGCCATCGGCCTGTCCTCGGGTTTCCTGGAGCCGTTGGAGTCCACCAGCATCTACCTGATCCAGGACGGCATCAGCCGACTGATGACGTTGCTGACCGAGGGCCGGCCGCTGGACGACGATGCCCGCGCGCTGTTCAACGAAGGCTCTGTGCGTCGCTTCGCGCGCATCCGCGACTTCATCATCCTGCACTACTGCCTCACGCGCCGCCGCGACAGCGAGCTGTGGCGCCATGTGAGCCGCATGGAACTGCCCGACACGCTGGCGTTCCGCCTGGAGCTGTGGCGGCGCTACGGCGTGCTGCACGAGTACGACGAGGAGGGCTTCGACGCGACCAGCTGGCTGGCCATCCATGCCGGCATGGAGCACTGGCCCGAGCGGGACGATCCCGTCATCGCCGAAATTCCACCCGAGCGCGCGCTGTCCGCGTTGAAGGGCCGGCGAGATGCCCTCGCCGCTACGGTGGCGCGCATGCCGCTGCATCACCGCATGCTGGGGCAAGTGCTTGGTTGAGTGCAGTCCATACAACCATGAAGGCGGTGTTGACATCGATGTGCCGTTATGCGCCTGGCGATCCTTCAAGATGGCCCGGCTGGACGCTCACGTATTTTCTGGTCCTTCTTGTCCTTGATCTTGTAGGTAGCGCCGTCCGAGCCTTTGACCTCTGCACCTTCTGGCGCGGGGAAGAGCGACCAGACAGTGTGCCCAGTCAGCGTCTTGTCGTCGACCCAGTCCGTCAACTTCTTCAGCAGCGAGGTCTGGACTGCGTCTTCAGTGCACAGGGATTTCATCGGTTTTCTCCTGTGCCAGCTTTCCTATGACGCCGTTCTTGAGCAATTCGACCGCAGCGGCCACGCTGGCCTTCGGGTCCCCATCCATTCCCTTGTTCTTGAAGAGCGCCTCCAGCGACGCGATAACGTCCTCGACGGTTCGGTTGGAGGCTTAGCTAGACGACAAGACCGCGGACACGATCAAAGTCTTCTTCTATCCTATTGAGCTCGCGCGCAAACGAGTGCGGCTCGAAACCGCGCAACGTGAGCCAAGGCACGCCACGCTTCGTGACGGGATGCCGATGGTGCTCGCCGCGCTTAGAGACCACCGGCAAGCGAAGGACCCAGCGTGGAAGTTGGATGCGGAGAGCGACGAGATGTGGGTACCGGATGTGGCGCTCCTTCGGCGCGCAAGAAGGGCGCGAAGGTGGGAGGCCCGCGGGCCAAGCCGCGAGCTGGAGATCGCAGCTTTGATCGGATCAAACGGTYGATCGCATCTTATGCACCCATCGATGTCGGCATTCGCACCAAATGCGATCCATCGGCGGCGGGATATGGGGAGTGAAGGATGTCTAAGTGCTTGATTTAGATGAGGGATCAGTCGCGAGATTCGATTCGGCGCACAAAGTACCCGCGGGCCATGAGGTTGCCGGCGAAGGCAGTCGCTGGCTCGAAGCGCCGGGAGGCCTCGCATTCTCGAGAGCGCCTCGAGGAATAGGGGCGGGCGGCCGCAAAGCCGCGTGGCCGCGGAGATGGTCTCGCCGACTTGGCCAGCCCGACGAATCGTCAAGGAATAGCGGCTTCAGGCGCCCGCGCCGGGCGCTTCGGTTTGCCAACAGGGAATCAATGGAGTTACCTCGCCTCAATTTACGAGCCCTTGCAGTCGGGCTCATCAGCATGCTCGCCTTGGACATGGTCTCGGGCTTTGCCGTCCTTGCTCTTTGGCCAGGCAGTGTTTCGACGTCGGCTGATGTCGCTGCGCTTCCCGCCCAACCCGAGTACTTGGCAGTTGTCTTTGTGCTCGGGACGTTGACGACTGCCATGGGTGGCGCAATCTGCGCCCGCCTGGCTCCAACCGTGCCGTACTGGCACGCAGCTGCGTTCGGTGTACTGAGCATTGCCACCGGCTTGCTGCTCTCCGACGCGGCGCAGTCGGCTTGGTTCACGGCGCTGGCGACCCTCGTCACCATCCCCGCGGCCATTTATGGGGCCTGGGCAGGCCTCAAGGCACGCCGGTAAACGGAAGGAGACTATCCCGGCGGCTGGATCAAGTTCACCGCCACCGGCTGCCGCCCATCCAGCACATCCGTCGTGACCTCCCGCAGCACCACGGCGCCATGCTGTTTGCGCCAGCTGTCCCAGAGATGGGCCGCGTCGGCATCGATGCTGGGCGGCCCGTTGAGCGCATAGGTGCGGCCCGTCTTGGTGGTCACTTCATCGGTGTCGATGTGCACAAAGGCCACGGCCGACGAGACCTTGGCGCAGTGCTCGTCCTCGATGTAGCCGACGAGATGCCAGGTGGGGGCGTCGTAGCTGGGCACCTGCACCTCCCAGGCCCGCCAGCGGACCAGCACGATGCGCGGCTCCTGGGAGAAGGGCGTGGAGATCCAGAAGCCGCTCATGGGCGTGCCGGCAGTGGTGGTTGCGTGCGAGTGGTGGCCGCCGGCGCCAGTCGGCGCGTTCTACGGCGCTGTTCAATGGCGCGACGCCACAGCGGCCTCGGCGCCGCGTGCGACCGGAGCAACTCGGAGCCGAGGTTGTCGAACCAATTCGGCACGTTCAGTCGGAAGGGGGTTCTCATGCCTGAGACCTGCACTGCTCAACCTTGAGCGCCCCTCAACAATGTCCTCAGCGCCAGCGCGTGGCTGTAGGACGTTGAGCCGCTTACATACCGGCGGGCCGGCAACGGGGTAGTCCGAACTGCCGGTGCACCCCTGGTGCGCTACCGCACCGACACGACCGCAGCGCGTGGCTACCTTGCGCTGGAGCACCTCCCGGTGTGGTCTGTCGCAAAGGAATCTTCATGTCTTCACGCTCAACAGCGCTGGCCCTGTGCTTGCCCATGCTGACGCTGCTGCTGGGCGGTTGCCAGCGCAATGAACCACCGCCCACGGTCATCGTCGCCCCCGGCCCTGCGGGCGAACCGGGGCCACCCGGGGCCACCGGCGCCACGGGCGAGGCCGGCAAAGCAGGCGCCACCGCCGTTGTCGTCGTGACACCCGCCGCTTCGGCGGCGTCGGCATGAATCAGGCCGAGCGCCTTCGCTC
>NZ_JBFULE010000291.1:0-6098 GCF_056400485.1 Roseateles sp. P5_B10 | reverse complement strand
GCTTGGCATCAAGCACAGCTTCACCAAGCCGTACTGCCCACAGACCAACGGCAAGGCCGAGCGCTTCATCCAGACGTGTCTGCGGGAGTGGGCCTATGGTCGCGTCTGGGCCAACAGCGGTGAGCGCACGGCCTGGTTGCCAGCGTTCCTGACCTACTACAACGCTCGACGGCCTCACTCCGCTCTTGGCTACAGCCCTCCTGCCTCCCGGCTCGGTGGGTACAACCTATCGAAACTCAACAGCTAGTCGCCGAGGTAGCGGCGCACGATGCTCGCCTGCGTGCCATCGCGCTCCAGCGCCTCGCTGGCTTCGCGGTAACGCTGCACCAGCGACGGATCGACCGAGCGCTTGCTGAACATCAGCTGAGCCGGCTCGTGGGGCACCACCACGGAGGTCGGCACGATGCGGCCGGCCAGGCCCAGCTCGCCCAGCTCCCAGCGCGCCGTCGCCTCGCTGGCCAGCACGCCATCGACGCGGCCGATCTCCAGCATCTGCCACAGGCTGCGGCGCGCCGAGGCCTGGGTCAGCGTGGCGCGAAAGGCTGGGTCAGCGAGCAACTCGGCGTAGTCGGGGCCGTAGACCACCCCGATCTGCACGCCCAGCTTCAGGCCCTGCCGCCAAGCCTCTTTCAGCCGCGTCGCGCTGGCGAAGTCGGCCTCGCGACCGGCACGCACGAAGAGGCGGTTGGCCACGGCAATGTGCTGTTCGACCCAATGCGCATAGGCCTCGCGTTCGGGGCGGTGCAGCGCGCCGGGCAGCAGGTCCAGGCGGCCGGCCTGCAACTCGACCAGGGCGCGTGCCCAGGGTAGCTCGACCCAGACCGCCCGGCATTGCATGCGCTCCAGCGTGCGCTCGACCAGTTCGGTCTGCATGCCGATGAGGTGGCCCTGCCCGTCACGCATGCTGTAGGGCGGGTCGGGGTTCCAGCGCACGCGCAGCTCGCAGGCCGACGCCGGCAGGAAGGCAAGCGCCAGGCAGGTCAGGCTCAGGCGCAGCAGGGACAGAGGCGACAGCACGCCCGCATTCTGATCGAGACGGCGCAAGGCCCGTGCTTGTCAGCCAGCTCCGACAGGCCGCCGCGACACCGGCCGATACACGCCGCCCCCGCCCCTGGCGATGCTGGGCGCGCCAACTTCAGCCGGAACCTCCCATGACCATCGAAGCCTCGCTGCAGCACAACTCCCTGGCCGAATCCAGTCCGCACCGCCCCTTCTGGTCAGCGCTGACGCGCCTGTGGTCGCCGGCCGCCACGTCGAGCGAGGCCGAGCTGGGTTATGAATGCGCGCTGCCCTGGACCCTCGGCGAGGACGCGCCCAGGGACAGCGGCGAACCCCGCTACTGAATCAACCCGTTCTTCAGCGCGTAGTAGGTCAGATCGCTGTTGGTCGCCAGCTTGAGCTTCTCGAGCACGCGCGTGCGGTAGGTGCTGACGGTCTTGACGCTGAGGAACAGCGCCTCGGCGATATGGCCCACGRTCTCACCCTGGGCCAGGCGCAGGAAGACCTGGAACTCGCGCTCCGACAGCGCCTCGTGCAGGGGCTTGTCGGGCGCATTGCCGGCGCTGCCGCCACCCACCACGCTGTCCGCCAGTTGCTCCGCCACCGCCGGGCTGATGTAGCGCCGGCCACGCGCCACCAGACGGATGGCATTGGCGATTTCGTCGGGATCGCATTCCTTGTTGAGGTAGCCGCTGGCGCCCTGGCGCAGCAGCGTCGTCGCGTAATGCGCCTCAGGAAAGCCGCTGAGGATCAGCACCGGCAGTTCGGGGAATCGCGCCTTGATGGCGGCCAACGCGTCCACGCCGCTCTGGTCGGGCATGGAGATGTCCAGCAGCAGCACGTCGACCTCGCCGCCACGCGCCATCTCTAGGGCGTCGTGGCCACTGGCGCCTTCGCCCGTGACGCGCAGGTCGACGTGGTCGGACAGGAACTGGCGCAAGCCGGTGCGCACGATGGCGTGGTCGTCGACGATGCCGATACGGATCATGATGAACGCGGTGTTGAGGGATGGCCCAGCGTAGCAGTCCGCAAGGCGCGCCGCGATACCTTCAGTCCTACATCGACGCCGGCCGAGTCCGACAGGGGGCCGCGCTTCGGGACTATGCCGCCCGTGGTGGCGTGCCGCGATAGTGGCTCCAGCGGCTCCGTGAAGCCGCCATCCAAGGAGAACTGCAATGCTGAACAAGTCCATCCTCACTCTGGCCGTCGCCACCGCTCTCACGGCCACCCTGGCCGGCACCAGCGGCTGCGCCGTCACCCGCAACCAGGAAACCGTGGGCGCCTATGTTGATGACGCCGCGTTGACCACCCGCGTCAAGGGCAAGTTCGCCGCCGACCCGACCGTCAGCGCGATGGCCATCAGTGTCGAGACGCTGAAGGGCACGGTGCAACTGTCCGGCTTCGCCAAGTCGTACGAGGAAAAGGCCATGGCTGAGAAGCTGGCCCGCGAGACCTCCGGTGTCGTCGCCGTGCGCAATGACATCGCCGTGCGACACCCCAACTGAAGACCGCCGCTGAAGGACTTCCAAGGGAGTTTCCCTAGGAGAAGTCCTACAGCGCGATGCGCTGCCGGCACTGCCGGCCCGACGCGGAAGCGGTCCATACTTCAACCTCATCATCCTCGCGCCGCCGTCGGGCCATGCCAGCACTCAAAGCCTTCATCGTCGAAGACAGTCCGGTGATC
This sequence comes from Roseateles sp. P5_B10, assembly GCF_056400485.1. Classification (NCBI taxonomy): domain Bacteria; kingdom Pseudomonadati; phylum Pseudomonadota; class Betaproteobacteria; order Burkholderiales; family Sphaerotilaceae; genus Roseateles; species Roseateles sp. P5_B10. The sequence continues at coordinate 3,415 of NZ_JBFULE010000291.1, read as the reverse complement.
CTTGAGAACCTGATTGCGACGCTTGAGGAACTGGCTCAGGTCGAAGTGGTGGGCTCGGTGGCTGATGAAGCCAGTGCGGTGCGCTGGATGAGCCGAGACCCCGACGGCAATGCCGATCTCTTCATCGTCGACGTCTTCCTGCGTTCCGGCACCGGCCTGGGCGTGCTGCAGGCCGCCCAGCAGCTGGGCATCCGGGCGCGGCGCGTCGTACTGACCAATTACGCCACCGAGGAAATGCGCCGGCGCTGCGCCAGCCTGGGCGCGGAACGGGTGTTTGACAAGAGCCGCGAGCTCGACGACCTCATCAGCTACTGCGCCGAACTGGCCGAACATGCCTCATCAGCGCGCCCTGCAGCCGCGGCCAGTTGAACGGCTGCCCGTGCTGCGTCATCTCGATCCCTGGCTGGAAGGCGCCAGCCGCAATCGCGGTCTGGCCGTCGGTTTCGCGGCACTGGCAGCAGCCGCCGTCATGGGCGTCAGCGAGGCCGCCTTCTGGGGTGCTGACGAGGCGCTGAACCAGTCCCAGGCCCGCCATCAGGCGCGCAACGACGGCCTGCGCCTGCGCGAGTTGCTGACCGATGCCGAGACCGCGCAGCGCGGCTATCTGCTGACCGGGCGCGACGATTACCTCGCGCCAATCAAGCTGGCCGAGCAGGAGCTGCCCAATGTGTTGTCACGGCTGCGCGGCCAGTACGCCAGCTCCGAATGGGAGGCCCTGGTGGCCGACGCGAGCCGGCGTGCCAGCGAAAAACTCTCCGAGCTGCAGCTGGTCGTCAAGCTTTACCGCGACGGGCAGGACACGGCCTGGCACGGGCTGGTCGAGTCCGACATCGGCCGCGAGAAGATGCAGGCGGTGCGCGACGCCGTCGGCCAGCTCGACCAGCACGAACTGACGCAGATTGCCACCGAGCGCGACGCCGTCGTGCGCTCGCTGAACTACGGCCGCATCGGCGTGCACGGGCTGACGCTGCTCAGCCTGTTCGGCCTGGCCATCTTCCTGCGCCGCAACGAGGCCCTGCACGCGGCCCGCCGTGAGCACGCCCAGGAGCTGGCGCTGGAACGCGACCGGCTGGACCGCGAGGTGGCCCGCCGCACCGCCGAGCTGACCGAGCTGGCCCACCACCTGCAGACGGTGCGCGAGGACGAGCGCGCCCATCTGGCCCGCGAGCTGCACGACGAGCTCGGTGCGCTGCTGACGGCCGCCAAGCTCGACGTCGCGCGCATCCGCCGCATGACGCGCACCGCGGCGCCCGAGATCGACGAGCGCCTCAAGCACATGAGCGAGCTGCTCGACCAGGGCATTGCGCTGAAGCGCCGCATCATCGAGGACCTGCGCCCGTCGGCCCTGTCCAACCTCGGCCTCATCCCGGCGCTGGAGATCCTGACCCAGGAGTTCGCCCAGCGCTCCGGCCTGCAGCTCAGCCTGGAGCTGATGGAGGCCCCCAGCGACGAGGCCAGCCGGCTGGCGATGTACCGCCTCGTGCAGGAGGCGCTGACCAATGTGCTGCGCCACGCCAAGGCCAAGCATGTGCGCGTCTCGCTGGCCGAATCGGATGGCTGGCTGCAGCTGCACATCCGCGACGATGGCCAGGGTTTCAACCCCGAAGCGGTGGGGGCCGGCCACCATGGCCTGCTGGGCATGCGCTACCGCATTGAAAGCCTGGGCGGCACGCTGCAGCTGCTGTCCGCGCCCGGCCGCGGCACGCTGGTGCTGGCGCGCCTGCCGATGCGCGAAGATCCAGAACCCGAGCCAGCCCCCGTGACCGCGCCCGGCGAACTGGGCAGCCCCAGCCCTTCCTGAAGTCCTACAGGGCAAGCCTGCCCGAGCCGACATGGCGCCGCATGCGGCGCGCCCAAACTGCTCCCGGGCCCGCGCCGACAGAGCGCGGTGACCGTCTCAGACGCAGCCAGGAGGGCACCATGCAATTCCCGCAATCACCGCATGCCGAGGGCTGGCACACGCAGATGCCGGCGCCGCCGGTACCCGACATGTCCATCATGTCGCGGGACGCCGACGCGCTGTCACCGCCCTTGAACAGCCGCCGCTTCCACGCGGCCGCCATGCTCGTGGCCGTCGCGGCCCTCGGGGCCAGCGCCGGCGTGGACATGGTCGACGACCCGCGCCCGCTGGACGTGCAGCTGACTGCCGTCATGCACAAGGCGGCAGACACCCTGCATGGCTGGCAGCAGCAGCTGTCGCGCGGGCTGCAGGTGTCGCTGCGCGCKGTCGCGGACGGGCGCGACAACAGCGCGCCGCCGGCCTCGGCACCCGACGACGCCACCATCGTCGCCAAGGCGGAAGCGCCGGCCGTTGATGCCGACGACCGCGACCAGCCGGTGCGCGCCGATGTCGCGCCGCAGCCGCCCCGCGAGCCGCAGCAAGCGACCGCCCGCTGAGTTCAGGCGGGCATCGTCTCTTCGGCGGCAACCAGCAGCTCGGCCAGCGGCTGGGGCCGGTGCAGCAGGAAACCCTGCACCTCGCCGACGCCCAGGCGCACCAACTCCAGCAGCACCTCGGGCGTCTCCACGCATTCCGCCACCGTCGTCAGGCCGAGCGTCCTGGCAACATCGACAAAGCTGCGCACCGCCACCTGATCGAGCGGGTCAGTCATCAACGCGCGCACGAACTGGCCGTCGATCTTCAGCAGATCCACTGGCAGCGCCTTCAGATAGCTGTATGAGGAGGCGCCGGCGCCGAAATCGTCCAGCGCGATGCGCACACCCAGGGCCCGCATCTGCTGGATGAAGCTCGCCGCCTCGCCGAGCTGGGTGATGACGGCCGTCTCGGTGATTTCCAGGCACAAGGTCGCGGCACGCGTGGGGCCCAGCGCCGTCAGCAGGGCTCGGGCTTCCTGGTGGTAGGCCGCATCCTGCAGCGTCAGGGCCGACACATTGATGGACAGCGACGCGACCTCCGGGGGGCCGCCGCGCTGCAGCAAGTCAACCGCCTGCCTCAAGACCCAGCGGTCCAGTCGCGGCGCGAGATGGAAGCGCTCGGCCGCCGGCATGAAGGCGCCGGGCAACACACGGCTGCCGTCGCGCTCGCGCAGGCGCAACAGCAGCTCGCCGCGCAGCCGGCCATCGTCCTCACCCTGGGCCGGCAGCACACGCTGCAGGTCGAGCTCGAAGCGGTCCTCGTCCAGGGCCTGTTGCAGCCGCGTCGCCCAGCGGTGCTCGCTCTGGTGGGCGCGCAGCGTGGCGTCATCGGGCGCCCACAGTTGCACGCGGTTGCGGCCCTGCTCCTTGGCGATCATGCAGCAGGCATCGGCCTCGCGCATGGCGGCATCGGCATCGGGCCAGCGCCCATCCAGCGGGGCCACGCCGATGCTGGTGCCGATGCGAAACCGTTGCTCGCCGTGCACATAGCGGTACTGGTCCATCGCGTCGCACAGCTTCTGCGCCACGTGCAGGGCGC
>NZ_JBFULE010000290.1:0-6099 GCF_056400485.1 Roseateles sp. P5_B10 | reverse complement strand
CCTATAGCCAGACCAATATCACCGACCTGGCGCGTGTCTTCACCGGCTGGGACTTCGACAGCTACAGCGGCAGCGACCCGGCTTTCATGAAAAAGCCCATGGTCAACATCGCCTCGCGCTTCTCGACCGGGGCCAAGAAGGTGCTGGACGTCGACATCCCGGCCTCGGCCGACGGCCCGGCCGCATTGAAGATCGCGCTGGACACACTGGCTGCCCATGCCAACGTCGGCCCCTTCATCGGCCGGCAACTGATCCAGCGCCTGGTGGCCTCCGACCCCAGCCCCGCCTATGTCGGCCGCGTCGCCGCCGTCTGGGCCGATAACGGCGCCGGCGTGCGTGGCGACCTCAAAGCCGCTATCAAGGCCATCCTGCTGGACACCGAAGCGCGCACCATTTCCGCAGACCCCGGCGCGGGCAAGCTGCGCGAACCGCTGCAGCGCTTCATCCAGTGGGGGCGCAGCTTCGGCGTCACCTCACCCAATGGCCTCTGGAACATCGGCAACACGAGCGACTCGGGCACGCGCCTGGGCCAGAGCCCGCTGCGCAGTCCTTCGGTCTTCAACTTCTTCCGCCCCGGCTATGTGCCGCCCAACTCGCAGCTGGGTACGAACGACGTCACGGCGCCCGAGTTCCAGCTCTGCAACGAGAGCACGGTGGCCGGCTACATCAACTACATGCAGAAGGCCATTGCCGACGGCATCAACGATGTGAAGCCCAGCTACACGGCCGAGCTCGCATTGGCGGGCGATGCGCCGGGTCTGGTCGCGAGCCTGGCAGTCCGCCTGGGCGGTGGTGGCATCTCAGCCACTACGCAAGCCACGGTCAGCACGGCGATCGCGACCATCTCCGCCGCCAGCGACACCGGCAAGGCCAACCGCGTGCAGGCCGCCATCCTGATGCTGATGGCCTGTCCCGAATATCAAATCCAGAAGTGAGGGGCCGTCCATGAAGCTCAACCGACTCCCCGAACTGCAGCGCCGCGAGTTCCTGCGCCGCGCCGGCGCCCTGGGCATCGCGGGCAGCGCCGCGCCCTGGGCGCTGAACCTCGCCGCACTGGGCGAAGCCGCCGCGGCCACAGCGCCTGGCGACTACAAGGCCCTGGTCTGCGTTTTCCTGTATGGCGGCAACGACCACGGCAACACCCTGGTCCCGTACGACCAGGCCAGCTACAACGCCTATGCCGGCATCCGCCAGACTCTGGCCACGCCGCGCGAGCAACTGGCCGCGACGGCCCTTGCACTGAACGTCGGCGGCCGTCAGATGGCCCTGGCGCCCCAGCTCGGCAAGCTCAAGGGCCTGTGGGACAGCGGCCGGCTAGGCATCCAGCTCAATGTCGGCACGCTGATCCAGCCGACCACGCTGGCCCAGTACAACGCCAAAAGCGTGCCACTACCGCCCAAGCTGTTYTCGCACAACGACCAGCAGTCSGTCTGGCAGAGCAGCTCGCCCGAGGGCGCCACCTCGGGCTGGGGCGGCCGCATGGGCGACCTCTTTCTGGGCGGCAACGGCGCGGCCACTTTCACCTGCATCAATGCCGCGGGCAATGCCGTCTTCATGTCCGGCAAGCAGGCCGTGCAATACCAGGTGTCCACCAGCGGCGCCGTGCCCATCAACGGCATTTTGAAGCCGCTGTACGGCTCCCAGGCCTGCGCCGATGCGTTGCGCGGCCTCATCACGGCCGACCGCACGCACTGGATGGAGGCCGAGCTGAACAAGGTCGTCGCGCGTTCCGTCAGCGCCCAGGGCGTCGTCACTGCCGGCCTGGCCGGCGTGCCAGCGCTGCAGACGCCTTTCGATGCGGCCAGCAGCCTGTCCAACCAGCTGCTGATGGTGGCCCGGCTCATCGGTGCACGCCAGGCCCTGGGTGCGACGCGCCAGGTGTTCTTTGTTTCCCTCGGCGGCTTCGACACCCACGATTTCCTGCTCGACGAGCACCCGGGGCTGCTGACCGCTGTCAACGACGCGCTGGCCAGCTTCTACGCGACCACGGTCGAACTGGGCGTGGCCAACCAGGTCACCACCTTCACAGCCAGCGACTTCGGCCGCTCACTGACCAGCAACGGCGACGGCTCGGATCACGGCTGGGGCAGCCACCATTTCGTGCTCGGCGGGGCGGTGCAGGGCGGCAAATACTGGGGCACGCTGCCCTCGGTCAGCATCAATGGCCCCGACGACGTCGGCCAGGGCCGTCTGCTGCCGACCACCGGTGTGGATCAGCTCGGCGCGACGCTGGCCACCTGGATGGGCGTCGGCACTGCCGACCTGCCTCGCGTGCTGCCGCAGATCGTCAACTACAGCCAGCGGGATATGGCTTATTTCTGAGTTCGGGGGCATGCCTAAGATGGCCCCATGCTCCGCCTCCTGACGCCTCTTCTCCTGGCCAGCCTGCTGGCCCCGGCCCATGCCCTCGACCAACCCGAGGCCGCCACCAGCCGCACCGCCAAGCAAGGCGGCCTGACAGCGCCGGCCAAGCGCTTTGCGGTGACGGCGGCCAACCCGCTGGCCGTGGATGCGGGCATCGAGATGCTGAAGGCCGGGGGCTCGGCCGTCGACGCGACCGTTGCCGTGCAGGCCGTGCTCGGCCTGGTCGAGCCGCAGTCCAGCGGCATTGCGGGCGGCGCCTTCCTGATGCATTGGGACGGCCGCCAGGTGCAGACCCTGGACGGCCGCGAGGCAGCGCCGGCCGCAGCCACGCCCGAGCTCTTCTTGAAGGCCGACGGCAAGCCCCTGCCGATGCGCGAGGCCATCATGAGCGGCCTGTCTACCGGCGTGCCGGGCGTGCTGGCCATGCTGGCCGAGGCGCACCGCCAGCACGGCCAGCTGCCCTGGGCCAGGCTGTTCGAGCCGGCCATCCGCCTGGCCGAGCGGGGCTTTGCGATCAGTCCGCGGTTGTTCGAGCTGGCCTCGGCCGAGGCGCAGTTGCGAAACGATCCGCAGGCCGGGTCGTACTTTTTCGATGCGACCGGCGCTCCCAAGCCGGTCGGCACCGTGCTGAAGAACCCCGCCTATGCCGCCGTGCTGCGCGGCATTGCCATCAAAGGCCCCAAGGCCTTCTACGAGGGCGCCGTCGCCGAGGACATCGTGCGCCGCGTGAAAGGCCATGCCCGCCCGGGCCTGCTGAGCGCGGCCGACCTGGCGAGCTACAAGGCCTTGGCCCGCCCGCCGCTGTGCAATGACTGGCGCGTCTACCGCATCTGCGGCTTCGGCCCGCCCACCTCGGGCCATCTGACGCTGATGCAAATCCTCGGCCTCCTTGACACCCAACATGCGGCAGTGGCGGCCCAAGGCATCACGGCGGACTGGATGCATGCCTACGCCGAATCCGCCAAGCTGGCCTTTGCCGACCGTGCCCAGTTCATCGGCGATCCGGCCTATGTCGCCGCGCCGGGCGGTGACTGGCAGAACCTGCTTGCGCCGGTATATCTGAAGCAGCGCGGTGCGCTGATCGGCCCCAAGGCCATGGGCGTGGCCACGGCGGGCCAACCCGCGGCCATCAAGCAGGCCCTTGCGCCCCAGGCCGAGCAACTCGAGGCCGGCACCAGCCAAGTCAGCGTCGTCGATGCCGAAGGCCATGCGGTGGCGATGACGACCAGCGTCGAATCCGCCTTCGGCAGCCGCGTCATGAGCGACGGTGGCACGGGCCTGGCCGGCGGCTTCATGTTGAACAACACGCTGACGGACTTCTCGCTGAACCCGGTCGGTGCCGACGGCAAGCCGGTGGCCAACCGTGTCGAGGCCGGCAAGCGACCGCGTTCCAGCATGGCGCCGACATTGGTCTTCGACCGCGACGGCAAGCTCGTCATGGTGGCCGGCTCACCCGGTGGGCCGGTCATCATTCATTACGTCGCCAAGGCCATCACCGGCGCCCTGGCCTGGGGCCTACCGCCCCAGCAGGCGGTGGACCTGCCCAACTTCGGCCATTTCAACTCGGGCCAGCTCATCGTCGAGCGTGGCGCGCTGACGACCGAGCAACTGGCCGACCTGCGCGGTCGTGGCCAGCAAGTAGTCGAGACCGACCTGACCAGCGGCCTGCAGGTGCTGGTGCGGGTCAAGGAAGGTTGGGTCGGCGGCGCCGACCCGCGCCGCGAGGGCGTCGTCCGTGGCGAGTAAGTCGTCCTGCCGCCGCGCGGCATCTTGTCTGACACCGCTGCCCGCCAGCCGCCCACTAGGCTGGTTAGGTTGTGAGCCGCGGGGTCAGCGATGGACGAAGTGCAAGGATGTTGTCTTTCACGCCGGGACGTCTTGATTGCGGGCGCCGGCACGGCAGCCGCCTCAGCCGTTGAGGCCGCTGAAAGGGAGCCGGCCATGTCCAATGGAACGACGGGACGCGTGACCCTGGAGGTCAACGGCCAGTCCCACAGCGTCGATGTCGACACGCGCACAACGCTGCTCGACCTGCTGCGCGAGCACCTCCACCTGACTGGCACCAAAAAGGGCTGCGACCACGGCCAGTGCGGCGCCTGCACGGTGCTGCTGGACGGCCGGCGCATCAACAGCTGCCTGATGCTGGCCGTCATGGCGCCGGGCGCCAAGGTCACCACCATCGAGGGCCTGGGCACGCCGCAGCAGCTGCATCCGCTGCAGGCCGCCATCGTCGCGCATGATGGCTACCAGTGCGGCTACTGCACGCCGGGCCAGATCTGTTCGGCCGCCGGCATGCTGGACGAGCTCAAGCGCGGCGTGCCCAGCCACGTGACGACCGACCTGACCGCCAAGCCGTTGCTGAGCGCCGACGAGTTGCGCGAGCGCATGAGCGGCAACCTCTGCCGCTGTGGCGCCTACTCCAACATCGCCGAGGCGATCACCAGCGTTGCCAAGGAGGCCGCATGAAAGCCTTCACTTTCGAGCGTGCGCGCACGCCGGCCGAAGCCGCCGCGGCGGTGGCGGGCCGGCCCGACGCCAAGTTCATCGCCGGCGGCACCAATCTGCTGGACCTGATGAAGCTGAAGATCGAGGCGCCGGGCCATATCGTGGACGTCAATGCGCTGGGCCTGGACCGCATCGAGCCCGTCGACGGCGGCGGCCTGCGCGTGGGCGCCCTGGTGCGCAATGCCGACCTGGCCAGCGACGTCCGCGTGCGCAAGGACTACCCGGTGCTGTCGCGTGCGCTATTGGCCGGCGCTTCGGGCCAGCTGCGCAATCGGGCAACGACGGCCGGCAACCTGTTGCAGCGCACGCGCTGCCCCTATTTCTACGACACCGCCCAGCCCTGCAACAAGCGCCAGCCCGGCAGCGGCTGCAGCGCCATCGGCGGCGTGGCGCGCTCGCTGGCCATCATCGGCACGAGCCAAGCCTGTATCGCCAGCCACCCGAGCGACATGGCCGTCGCCATGCGCGTGCTGGATGCGCAGGTCGAGACCATCAAACCCGATGGCCAGGTGCGCCGCATCCCCATCGCCGACTTCCACAAGCTGCCCGGCGATACGCCCCACGTCGAGCACACGCTGGCTCACGGCGAGCTGATCACTTCGGTGCTGCTGCCGCCACCCGCGGGCGGCACCCAGGTCTACCGCAAGGTGCGCGACCGGGCGTCCTATGCCTTCGCCCTCGTGTCGCTGGCCGCCATCGTGCAGCGTGATGGCAGCGCGCGCCTGGCCTTCGGCGGCGTGGCGCCCAGACCCTGGCGTGTGGAGGCGGCCGAAGGCCAGCTTTCGCGCGGTGTGCATACCTATTTTGGGCAGGCCTTCGCCGGCGCGGCCCCGCAGCAGGACAGCGCCTTCAAGCTCAAGCTGGCCGAGCGCCTGCTGGTCGACTCCCTGCATCCTGCACGGAGCACATGATGAGATTCGACCAGCCCGCCACCACCAACCCCATCGACCAGGGCCGCATCGTCGGCCGCCCCACGCCGCGCATCGATGGCCCGCTGAAGACCACCGGCATGGCGCCCTATGCCTACGAACACCACGACCTGAAGCAAGCGCCGGCCGTCGGCTATGTCGTGGGTGCCGGCATCGCCAAGGGCCGCGTGGCCGCCATGGACCTGCGCGCCGCCCGCGCGGCACCCGGTGTGCTCGCCATCGTCACGGCCCAGAACGCCGGCAAGCTCGGCAAGGGCAACATGAACACCGCCAAGCTGCTCGGCGGCCCGCAGATCGACCA
>NZ_JBFULE010000289.1:0-6103 GCF_056400485.1 Roseateles sp. P5_B10 | reverse complement strand
CACCGGCTCCTGACGCAGCCAACGCTCGACCTCGTCGGCAAGCGCGTCGGCGCTGGCGTAGCGCCGGCCCGGCTCCGTCGCGCAGGCGCGGGCGACGACAGCGGCCAGGTCGGCATCGCCCGCCTCTGCCACCAACTCGCCCAGCATGACGCCCAGTGCATAGACGTCGACTTGCACGCTCAGCTCACCGCCCAGCAGCAACTCGGGCGCCGCGTAACGCGGCGTGCAGGCCGGCGGCGGCGCGCCCGGGCCGACGACGCCCAGCACGGCGGCGATACCGAAGTCCAGCAGATGCGGCCGGCCCTCGGCGTCGACCAGCACATTGGCCGGCTTCAGATCGCGATGCAGCACCAGGCGGCCGTGGGCATACGCCAGCGTGCGGGCGATCGTCACGAACAGGCGCAGCCGCGCCGGCAGCGCCAGTCCGGCGGCCGCCTCGTCCAACGGCCGCCCCTCGACGTAGGCAATGGCCAGATACGGCCGCGACTGGCCGTCGGGGCCGGGCTCCAGGCCGGCGTCGTACAAACGCGCGATGCGCGGGTGCTCCAGGCGGGCGACGAGACCGGTCTCCCGGGCAAAGGCCTCGCCGTCAGCCCAGTGCCCGCGAGGCAATTTCAGCGCCACCTGGCGCTCGAACAGGCCGTCAGCCCGATCGGCCAGCCACACCTCGCCCATGCCGCCGCGGCCCAGCGGACGCAGCAGCCGATAGGGCCCGACACGCTCGCCCGCCCGCAGAGCGAGCGGTTCTGCCAGGCCTGGCAGCGCAGCGAGGAAGCCCTCGTGCTCCCCGGCGTCATGGCGATCCAACATCTGCGCCAAACGCTCGCGCAGCGCCCCCAGGGGCAGCGCCGCCAGCCAGGCCGGGCGCGCCGCGGGCGCCAGTTCCAGGCCCTCGTCCAGCAGTTGGCTCAGCGTGCGCAGCTCGTCGAAGGACATCGCAGTCATGCGCCGCAGTTTGCGGTCGGCAGGCCGCCCGTGCCGTCCCCAACTCGGTGGACAGCGGGCGGCCTGGCCTGCGCCGTTGCGTCAGACTGCCGTCATGGCCGGGTCGATGAGGCGGCGCACGCCCGCAACCAGGACCTGTGCCGCTGTAGGTGCAGGCCTGCACAGGCGCGTGGCCGAGACCGATGTCGCCAGCGGAGCGGGCCGGACAACATCAGCCCGTTGCACAGTTGCCGGAGACACCGCATGCCTGACCTGACCTCCGCCACCGAACTGGCCTCCCGGGCCAAGACACCCTTTCCCGGCGCCTCTGCCGATTACGAGCAGGCCCGCAAGGCCCTGCTCGCCGAGGAGATCGAGTTCCGTCGCCACATGACGCGCCTGACCGAGCAGCGGCGCGCGCTGCCACCCGGCCCGGTGATCGCCAAGCCCTACAAGTTCAAGGACGAGCAGGCCTTCGACGTCAGCCTGCTCGAGCTGTTCGGCGACAAGGACACGCTGGTGACCTACTTCTGGATGTACGGTCCGCAACGCGAGCGCCCCTGCCCGATGTGCACCAACTGGCTGGGCGCCGTCAACGGCAATGCCGCCGACATCAAGCAGCGCGTGGCGCTGAAGATCCTCGGCCGCTCGCCGGTCGAGCGGCAATACGCCTTCGCCCAAGAGCGCGGCTGGCGCGACCTCAACTTCGTGCAGACCGTCGGCGACGACTACGCCAAAGATCTTGGCATCCTGCAGCCCGACGGCAGCGAGTACCCGGCCCTCGTGGTGTTCAGGCGCGACGGCGAGCAGGTCAGGTTGTTCTGGGCCAGCGAGATGACCAAGGCCATGGGCGACCCCGGCCAGGACCCGCGCGATGCGCCGGACGTCGCGTCGCTGTGGTCCGTGCTGGACCTCACGCCCGAGGGGCGGGGCACCGATTGGTACCCCAAGCTCCAATACTGAAGCTCAGACCTCGGCMGTCACCGGGTCGATGATGCAGCGCACCTGGCTGACCTGGTCTGCCGGGAAGCCACCCAGCCGCGCATGCTCACGCACCTTGGCCTCGTCTGGCGCGTTGTAGACGCAGTAGATCTTGTCGTCGGTCACGTAGCTGTGCACCCACTGGATGCTGGGGCCCAGGTCGCGCAGGACGCCGCAGGACGTGGCGGAAATGCCTTGCAACTGCTCGGCCGTGAGCTGACCGGCGCCGGGGATGTTTCTTTCGATGACGTACTTGGGCATGGGGAACTCCTGTTGAAGCGGGCCTGCCGGAAGTCGACCGGCCTGACGCCATCCTCTTTCCAGGGAGTGGGCGACGTCCTTTAGCCGGCATGAAATCTGGCTAAATTCGACCCCTCGATGTCCACCAACCGATTCCGCTTCGGCGACTACAAGCTGCTCCCGGCCGAGCGCCTGCTGTTCCGCCGCGGCGCCGAGGTGGCGTTGACGGCGCGCGCCTTCGAGCTGCTGGTCGCGTTTGTCGAGAAGGCCGGGCAACTGCTGGCCAAGGACGAGCTGCTGCGGCGCGTCTGGGCCGATGTCGTCGTCGAGGAGAACAACCTCGCCGTGCAGGTCGGCGTGTTGCGCAAGCTGCTCGGCGCCGAGGCCATCACGACCATTCCCGGCTTTGGCTACCGCTTCGCGCTGCCGGTGCTGGATGTGGCCGAGGCCGCGCCCAGCGAGCCTGGCCTGGGTGCCCGCGGCCGTTTGCCGGTGCGTCTGCCGCCGCTGATCGGCCGCGAGACTGAGCTGGGCGAGCTGCAGGCCCTGCTGCGCGACCAGCCGGCCGTCACGCTGTGCGGCGGCCCAGGCGTCGGCAAGACGCGGCTTGCGCAGGAGCTCGCGCTGAGCCTGCGCGGCGACCACGCCGACGGGGCCTGGTGGGTGGACCTGACGCTGCTGCGCGAGGACGAGCCCGTCGCGGCCGCCGTGGCCCGCGCGCTGGGCCTGCCACCCGGCCCGGACCCGCTCGCGACGCTGGCGGCCAAGCTGTCGGCGCTGGCCCTGCTGATCGTGCTGGACAACGCCGAGCACCGCGCCGCGGATGTCGCCGAGCTCGTCTCGACGCTGGTGCGCGACACCGAGCGGGTCAGCCTGCTCATCACCAGCCAGCTGCCGCTGCAGGCCCAGGGCGAACGCGTCTACCGCCTCGAGCCGCTGCCCCTGCCCGACGCCGTGCGCCTGCTGGCCGCGCGCACCGGCGCGGCCGAAGCGGGCGTCAGCCACCGGGCCGAGGAGATCTGCGAGGCGCTGGACTGCAACCCGCTGGCCATCGAGCTGGCCGCTTCGCGCCTGGATGTGCTGGGGCTGGACGGCCTGGCCGCGCGGCTGCACCAGCGGCTGACGCTGCTGGCTCCCAGCGATGCGCGCAGCCCGTCGCGCCGCAATGCGCTGGCCGAAGCCCTGAGCTGGTCGCACGAATTGCTGGCCGAGCGCGAACGCCTCGTGCTGCGCCGCCTGGCCGTGTTCCCGGGCAGCTTCTCGCTGGAAGGCGCAGCCCTGGTGCTGGCCGACGACAAGCTGCCCGCCGCAGCCGCGGTGGCCACAGTGCTCAGCCTGGTCGAGCGGTCCCTCGTCAGCATCGACCGCGGCACGGCGCAGCGGCGCTTGCGCTTGCTGGAAACCATGCGCCTTTTCGCGCTGGACAAGCTCGCCGCCGCCGGCGAGACGGCGTTGGCCCAGGCCCGCCACTGTGGGGGGCTGCGCTGGCTGCTGGACGACGCCTACGAAGAGTCATGGCGGCTGCCGTATGCCGCCTGGAAATCGCGCTATGAACCCGAGTTGCCCGGGCTGTGGGCAGCGCTGGCATGGGCCGGCGAGCACGACTTGACCGGCGCCGTGGCCCTGTTCGGCGCCGCCGCGCCGCTGTGGATGCCCCGCGCAACGCAGGCCCGCCCGCACGCGCTGGCGCTGGCCGCGCGGCTGGCGGACGACACCACCATTGCAAAGCCGGAGCTGGCCCGTTTCTGGTCGGCCTGCGCGCGCTGTCACAGCGCCATCCACCCGGGCCTGGCGCGCGACGCCGCCGAGCGCGCCGCCCGGCTGTACCGCGAGCTGGGCGACGAGCGAGGCGAATACCTGTCGCTGGTGGAACACGCCTTCAACTGGCGCGTCGACGGCCCCGAAGCCCGCGCCGCACTGGCCGCCGCGCGCACGCTGGAAAGCCCCGGCTGGCCGGCTGCCGTGCTGGAGCGCGGCCTGACGACCGAAGCCGTGCTGCACCTGACCTCAGGCCGGCATGACGAGGCCCGGCGCTGCTACCAGGCGGCGCTGGCGCTGTGCGAGCGTGGTGGCTTCGACGCCGGCGTGATGCGCGCCCGGCTGAACCTGGCCGACCAGGCCCGCGCCGCCGGTGAGCTGGACCTGGCCGTGCAGCTGGGCGAGGCGCTGCTGGCCGAGCCGGGCGATGCCGGCGACCTGGCCTGCCTGGCCACCATCATGGGCAACCTGATCGGCGCGCTGGTCGCACAGGGCCGGTTCGAGCGCGCCCGCGAGGTGGCGCGGCAAGCCCCAGCTCGCCTGGGTCGGCTGGCGGTGGATGACCAACTGTGGGTGTCTCTGGACGCGCTGGCGCTGCTGCATCTGCAAGCCGGCCGCACGGCGCTGGCCGCGCAACTGGCCGGCGCGGCGGACCGGGAGTTCGAGGCTCACGGGCAGATGCAGCGACAGCCCAACGAGGCCGCCGACCGCGCGATGCTCGCGGCAGGGCTGGCGGAGCGGTTCAGCACGGAGGACATGGAACGGCTCGCGCAGGAAGGTCGGCGCATGAAGCTGTCCGACGCGATGCGCGCGGCCTTCGAGCTGTGACTCAGGCAGCGAACAGGCGCGTCGCCAAATCGTCGGCCGAGTTCACGGTGCGCAGCTCGGCATAGGCCGCATCGGCTTCGGGGTAGGCGCGCTTCAGGTAGTGCAGCCACTGCTTGAGTCGACCGCCCTGATGCTTCGCAGCGACCGTGGCACGGACCTGGTCGAAGAAGACCTGCATCAGCGGCAGCAGCTCGGCCCACGGCACCGGCTCGGCGCGCCTGCCCGCCACGCGCAGCGCCAGGCCCGGGTCGGCCACCATGCCGCGGCCCAGCATCAGGTGTTCGCAGCCGCTGCGCTCGCGGGCCAGTTCGGCATGCTCGACGGTCCATATCTCGCCGTTGGCGATGATGGTGATGGGCACGGCCTCGCGCACGGCGGCGATGCGCTCCCAGTAGGCCGGCGGCTTGTAGCCATCAGCCTTGGTGCGGGCATGCACGACGATCTCCTGGGCGCCCGCGTCGTGAATCGCGCGGGCCACTTCGAGCGTGCGGCTGTCATCCATATAGCCCAGGCGCATCTTGGCGGACACCATCACGTCCATCGGCACCGCACGGCGCACGGCGGAGACGATTTCGTGGATCAGCTCGGGTTCGTCCAGCAACACGGCGCCGCCACGGTGGCGGTTGACGCACTTGGCCGGGCAGCCGAAGTTCAGGTCGATGCCCTCGGGCTTCAGCTCGGCCAGTCGCCCGGCGTTCTCGGCCAGGCAGGTCACGTCGGAACCCAGCAACTGCGGATGCACCGGCACGCCGGCTGCCGTGCGCCCACCGTTCCTCAGCTCCGGCACGATGCGCGTGAACACGCGGCCGGGCAGCAACTGGTCGGTCACGCGGATGAACTCGGACACGCAGCGGTCCACGCCGCCGACGCGGGTCAACACATCGCGCAAGATGTGATCCAACAGCCCTTCCATGGGCGCCAAGAGGATCATTTCGACTCCTCTTGGTTCATCAAATAGAGCCGCAGGTCGAACTCCAGCTGGAAGTAGTCCGGCTCCATGTGCTGGCAGAGCTTGTAGAAGGGCTTGTTGTGCTCCAGCTCCCGCAGATGCGCCAGCTCGTGCACGACGATCATGCGCAGCAGCGCGGCCGGCGCCTCCTTGAACAGCGTGGCCACGCGGATCTCGCGGCGCATCTTCAGCTTTGAGCCTTGCACCTGGGTGCGGCGGGTGTGCGTCCCCAGCGCCTGCTGCAGCACGCGCAGCTTGGCGTCATAGCCGACGAAATTCAGCGGCTCGGCATTGCGCAGGTGGCGGGCCTTGAGCGCCTGCACATAGTCGAACAGGGCGCCATCGCTGCGCACCTCGTGGCGCTCAGGCAGGCGGCGGGCGAGATGGTCGGCCAGGCGGCCGTCCAGGCGCAGCTGTTCGGCC
>NZ_JBFULE010000288.1:0-6116 GCF_056400485.1 Roseateles sp. P5_B10 | reverse complement strand
CTGCAGCAGCGTGCCTTTGTGCTCGCGGGAGTTGATGGCGCCGAGCTCGCAGCGCGGCACGCCTGTGGCGCAGTCGCAGGGCGCGGTGCGGCTGGTGCCCCAGCACCATTGCGCGCCACTGCTGAAGCTGACATAGATGTTGCGGCCCTCGTCCACGCTCAGGCCGCGGGCGCGGCGCAGGTCCTGCTCCAGCATCTCGGCCACGTGGCGCAGGCGCTGGCGGGCCAGATAACTCGCGTAGCTGGGCACGGCCGCCGACAGGATGATGCCCAGCACGGCCAGCACGAAAACCACCTCGAGAAGCGTGAAACCTTGCCCCTCGGCGCGCGAGTACGCGCACCGGTCCCCCGAGGGAACGCGGGCTGGCTTGGGAGCGGCCCTGCGCTCAGCCCGTCCGCCGGCCGCGTTCATGGATCCAGCTTCAGCAGGCGACGGCGCTTTTGCGTCTGGTCCACATAGACCTGCAGCGAGCGGCCGGCGTTGGCATCGAGGTCGACGAAGGAGCATCCCAGCTGCTGCATGCCGCTCGTATCGCCGGCGATGGGGCTGACATGGTGGGGCAGCAGGGTGACGCGCAGGGCGCTGATGCGATCCAGCTCGAGCACCAGGCCGTCGCTGACCTCGCCCACGGGCAGGGGGCTGAAATCGGGCGGCAGGGCCAGCGCGAGGCCGCCGATGCTGAGGTCCAGCACGCGCAGTGCGCGGCCGGGTTGCTCGGCGCCAGGCAGCACGATGCGCGGATAGGCACTGCCGGCCGGTTGCACGCGGAAGGACTGACGGCGCTGGAAGCGGTACAGGCGGGCGGGCAGCGCGCTGCGCAGCACCGTGCCCTGTTCRCCGCTGACGAGGACGGGGCCCTCGAGTTCGAATTGCAGCTTGATGGCGCCGAGGTAGGCGACGGCGGTGATCTCGCCCTCGGCCACCAGGGCCTGGCTGATGCCGTCGGGATCGGTGCCGATCTCCAGGCCGATGAGGTCGGCGTCGGCGTCCAGCGCGACGATGCGGCTGGACAGGCTCTGGCCCTGGGGGCCGCTCAGCAGCACGCCGGAATTCTCGCGCTGCAGTTGCTGCAGATACGCCGCGATCTCGGCAGTGGAGGCGACGCGCAGTTCCTCGGAGGTGGGTTCAAGAGCGCTCATGCCAGGATGGTAGCTGCGCGGGTTGGTTTTGCGGGCCGAGCGCCGGGCCGCCCCTAGCCGGCCCGCCTTGGGCGATGTGCTTGCGGCTCGACGCCGCAAGCATCGCCGTCCCCTCGGGGGACCGGCTGGACTCGCCCGCGTTCAGCAGGGCGAGACCGGACGAGGGGCTCAATGCACCATCCTGCTCTTGCCCTTCATCACATGATCCAGGTCTTCCAGCCAGGGTTCGGCCAGATGGCGGATCTCGGCGTCATTGAGCAGGATGCGCTGCATGATGCGGGTCTTCAGCGCCGATTCACTCGGGGCCAGCTGGGATTGGTTGGCGGCGGACTTGAGCTGCGAGATCAGCAGCACGCAGGCACCTTCGAGCTTGACGACTTCATCCCAGTTGCCGGTGCGGGCAGCTGACAGCATGTCGGCGCTGGCTTGTTCGATGGCCTCGTAATAGTTGAGCAGTTCGGAATTCATGGGGGCGTACCGGAAAGCGTGAGCAGGGCGGGGCGGAATGGGCGGATCAGGCGGCCCTGGGCGGGCGCACTGCGGGGTTGTCGGCGATGGCTTGCCAGGCGTCACGTACTGGCGCCAGCAGACGCTTGCACTCCTCGATGGCAGCGACGTCGCTGTGCAGGTTGGCTTGGGTCAGCCGCATGCACAGATACGCGTAAAGGTCGCGCAGGTCGTGGGCCAGCGGGGTGGATTCGAGGTTGAGGGCAGCCTTGAGACCTTCGTCCAGGATGCGCACACAGCGGCACAGTGAGTTGTTCTTGACCGGCGTGTTGCCTGCCTGGATCGCGGCCAGGGCCATGTTCATGCCTTCCATGACGCCGTCGAACAGCAGGGCGACGAGGCGGTGCGGGCTGGCGCTGAGGACATCGGTCTCGACGCCGACCTTGCCGTAGGCGGAGCCGGCGCGGTGAGCTCGGGAAGCAAACGGGGAGGAGGATCCGTACATGGGGGCTCTCTGGGCTGGATACCTTCAAATTTCGGCGCCCGGCCGGGGAACTTGAGGCGGCCAACCCCCGCTGGCGGCATGAAAAAGGCGCCCTAAGGCGCCTTGTTTGCAATTCTTCACGGGCTCAGCTCGACGAGGTGCTGCCGAACTGCTTGTTGACATAGGACGACAGCGCGCTGAGCTGGCTCATCTTGGTGTCCAGCGCGCTGTACTGCGCGCGCAGGCGCTTTTCGGTCAATGTCAGCGAGTCCTGCATGTGGTCGATCGTGGCGTCGTTGCTGGCGATGCGCTTTTGCAGGCTGCTCTGGCCGTTGGTGATGGCGCCGTCCGTGCCCAGGATCTGGGTGGCAAAGGTGTTCCATTGCAGAGCGAAGCCCCGGTTGCGCGGCGTGGCGGCGTCCGGCGCGGCGAACAGCTTCTTCAAGTCCGTGAGATTGGTCAGCGCCTTGTCGAGCTTCGTCGAGTTGACCGTCAGCGTGCCGTTCTGGCCGGGTTCCAGGCCGATGTCGGCCAGGCGGCCGAAGGCGCCGGCGAGTGTCGTGCTGCCGCCGGTGATGCCGCGCAGCATCTGTTGCACGGAAACTGCCTTGCTGTCGCCCTGAAGCACACCGGCGGTCTTGGTGCCGGCGTCGTACTTGGTCTGGTCGCGCATCAGGTTGAGCAGCTTGTTGTAGGAGTCTGCGAAATCCGTGATCGCCTTCTTGATGCTGGTCGTGTCGTTGCTGGTGCCGATGCTGATGGCGCTGGCCGTCGTCTTGAGCAGGGTCACGCTCATGCCGTCGGTGATGCCGGTCAGCGTGTTGCTTTCGGAGGTCAGGTCCAGCCCGTCCCAGTTGAACTGGGCATTGCTGGCGGCCTGGGTCTGGGCCATGCCTGCGCCGCTGCCGGGGGCGTAGGTCAGGTCGGCCAAGGCGGCATCGGGGCTCGTGATCTGGAAGGCCTGGTTCTCGCCGGTGCTCAGCGACCGGATGACCAGGCGCGTGCCGGCCGCGTCGTTCACCAGGCTGGCGTTGACACCGACATTGGCGGCGTTGATCTTGTCGCGGATGCTGGACAGCGTGTCGGTCGCACTGACGGTGATGGCGGCGGGCGTGCCGCTGCCGGCGGTGAAGACCGGCGGGTCACCGGCCCAACGGCCCAGGGCGATGGTCAGGGTGCCGTCACCCAGGGTTTCGCTGCCACCAGTGAAGATGCGGCTGGCCACAGACTGGGCCGAGGCCAGCTGGCTGACCTTGAGCAGATGGTTCTGGCTGCCCGCGCTGCTGGCGCTGACGGTGGCGACCGAGGTGTCCGACACGCTGACCGTGGAAGCGTTCCACAGGCTGGCGTCGGACAGCTTCTGAGCGGCCGTCTGCATGCTGGATACGGCCGACTGCAGCTGGCCGTAAGCGGAGATCTTGGTCTGAAGCCTGGCAGAAGCCTGCTTGATGTTGTTGATCGGCTGCTGCTCGATCGACATCAGCTTGCTGACCAGGCTCTCGACATCAAGACCACTGCCGATACCGAGCGATGAGATGGTGGCCATAGCCCTTTCCTGTTAAGACCCGTTCCGTAACGCCTTCGGCATGCCGGTGGCGAACTTTAGGAAAACTTTCGCGGGACCGGCGCTGAAATGACAACGCCGGGACTTCCGACACGCGGATCCCGGCGTTTTTGGGTGCGGCGGGCGACTCAGCCCTTGAGCAGTTGCAGCACCTGCTGCGGCAGCTGGTTGGCCTGGGCGACCATGGCGTTGCCAGCCTGTTGCAGGATCTGTGCCCGCGACATGTTGGACGTTTCCTGGGCGTAGTCGGCATCCATGATGCGCGAGCGGGCTGCGGTCTGGTTCTCGACGGCGACCTGCAGGTTGGCGATCACCGAGTCGAAGCGGTTCTGCGTCGCACCGTAGGTGGAGCGAGCCAGATTGACCTGGGCGAGGGCGAAGTCCAGGAACTGGACGGCCACCGACGGGTCACCTTCGTCGCCGTTGGCGCCCGTCAGGGCGGGCGGCGCGCCAGCGGCGGAGAAATCCACCGCCGCGGTCGGCGGTACGCCCCCTGTACCGCTGCCGGAGGCGCCAAGAATGTTGATCTTGGTGCTGTTGATGGCAGCTTCCAGGGCGCCGTCGTTGCCGTTGGGCGTGCCGCTGGTTCCCAGGGTCGTCGTCAGGATGTCGCTTTGGGTGATGACGATCTGGTCATCCACCGTGGCGTTGGCGCCGACCTGGAACGTGAACGAGGTCGCCGCGCCGGTCAGGATCTGCGAACCGTTGAAGTTGGTATTGCGGATCAGCCGCCCCACTTCGGTCTGCARCTGCGTGAACTCGTTGTTCAGCGCCGCGCGGTCCTGCACGTTGTTGGTGCCGTTGGCAGCCTGCACGGCCAGTTCACGCATGCGTTGCAGCATGTCGCCAACCTTGCCGAGCGAGCCTTCAGCCGTCTGCGCCAGCGAGATGCCGTCATTGGCATTGCGCATGGCAACCGACATGCCACGGACCTGGGTGTTCATCCGTTCGGCGATCGCCAGACCGGCGGCGTCGTCCTTGGCGGAATTCACACGCATGCCAGAAGACAGGCGCTGCATCGACACCGCCAGCAGCCCTTGGGAACTGTTCAGGTTCCGCTGCGCGTTCATCGATGCGATGTTGGTATTGATCGTCTGGGGCATTTAAGCACTCCTGCAACAGCCCGGTTGATTCCGGTGTCCGCGCCGCAGAAGTCAGCGACGCGATGGAGTGAATTGTGTTGGTGCCCTGCGCAGGTCAAACCTGCGAACAACGGTCAAAACCACGGCTATTAAGGAAGCGTTGTTCAACGCTTCTCAAGCCCGTGCCGGCGGTGCCCCACCGCCGGCGGCCTTGCTTCTATCAGCCGCCGCGCAGCAGCGTCAGCACCTGCTGGGGCAGTTGGTTGGCCTGCGAGATCATCGCCGTGCCGGCCTGCTGCAGGATCTGCGCCCGGCTCAGATTGGCGGTTTCGCTGGCGTAGTCAGCGTCCATGATGCGGCTGCGCGCGGCCGACTGGCTTTCCACCGACACCTGCAGGCTGGAGATGACGGCGTCGAAGCGGTTCTGGGCGGCACCGAAGGTGGAGCGGGCCGTGTTCACCTGGGACAGCGCCTGGTCGATCTTGGCGAYCGAGTCCAGCGCACCYTTGGTGCCTGTGCCGGTGTAGRGATCGAAGGTGGCGCCGGTRCCGGCCGCGCCGACCAGCAGGATGTCGGTGTTGGTCGTGTTGGTGACCTCGGCCAGGGCGCCCTGGTTGGTGCTGGCAGCGGTGGCGGCATTCAGGATGTCGGCACCGGTGATCGTGATGGTGTCGTTGGCCGTCGCGTTGGCGCCCACCTGGAAGGTGGTGGCTGCGGAGCCCGTCAGGATGGAGTTGCCGTTGAAGTTGGTGTTGCTGGACAGGCGCGTGATTTCGGACTGCAGCAGCGAGAATTCATTGTTCAGCGCAGTGCGGTCGTCGATGTTGTTCGTGCCGTTGGCTGATTGAACGGCCAGTTCACGCATGCGCTGCAGCATGTCGCCGATCTTGCCCAGCGCGCCTTCAGCGGTCTGCGCAAAGGAGATGCCATCGTTGGCGTTGCGGATGGCCACGCTCATGCCGCGCACCTGGGTGTTCATGCGTTCGGCGATGGCCAGGCCAGCGGCGTCGTCCTTGGCCGAGTTGACACGCAGGCCCGACGAGAGGCGCTGCATGCTGACCATCAGCGAGCCCTGCGAGGCGGACGTGTTGCGCTGAGCGTTCAGCGAGGCGAGGTTGGTGTTGATGATTGCGGACATGGCGCGTTCCTTTCAGTGCCAATAGGTTGAATCCGAGCCCTGGGCAGCCGGCGCATGGGGCCTTGTGGCCTGTTGCTTGGGCTGACGAGCTGGGACCCGTTGAAACCGTTATCGGACCGGTCGGGGGAACGCTTGAGAGTGATCCTTTGTAAAACGGGCCGCTCAATCTCGCGAATTGCGGGGTGATTGGCGGCCTTTTAAGGTGCTTGAGCTGGCGGGCTTTGCCCTCGGGGGTCGACGACGACGGCTGTCGCGTCGGAGC
>NZ_JBFULE010000287.1:0-6119 GCF_056400485.1 Roseateles sp. P5_B10 | reverse complement strand
CGGCGGGCCAGGGCCAGCAGGGCAGCGTTCTTGGCGGCCGTGGGCGCGGCAGCCATTGCGGTGGCGGCGGCGCGGGCGGCGCGGCCGAGGTCGTCCATGTAGGCAGGCAGGCTCATGGCCGCCATTTTCGTCGACGACCCTCGACCTACAGCTTCGTAAGGTCTGGGCCGCCCTCCGCGCCGAACCAAGCCTTGCTCAACGCCTGGCGAGCGCTGTTCTCGGCGGCCGTGTCGCCGCGCTTCCTGTAGACCTCGGCCAGGGCCGCCAGCGCCCAGCCGTTGTTGCGCACGCGGGCGAGCGATTCCCGCAGGGCTTTCTCGGCCTCGTCCAGCCGGCCCTGGCGCAGGCGCACGGCGCCGAGGGACTGGCGCACCGGGTAGTACCAATAGGCCGGCTCGGTGTAGGCCAGGCCCTCCTCGATGGCGACGGCCTGCTCCAGTGCGGCGGCCGCGCCCGCCAGGTCGCCCTGGGCGTCGGCCAGGCGTGCCGTGGCGACGAGGCGGGCCGTCTGGGCGATGGCCTGGGCCGGGATGCCCCAGGCATCGAAGGGCTTGAAGTCGGCGCCCTTCTCCAGCGCCGTGATGGCGTCGATCTCGAGCCGGGCCGCCGCCGCGTCGTGGCGGGCCGCCTGGGCCAGCGCGCGGGCGTAGTGGTACATGACGCGCACCAGCACCAGGTCGTCGGGTGGCGCGGCCAGCTTCAGGATGACATCGGGCGGGCTGAACTGGGCGTGCGTCGTGTAGGGCGCGGCCTTGACGGGCTGCATGATGGGGAAGGCCTTGACGACGTCGACGGGCATGGACGCGTCGAGCTTGGCCGCCGCGTCGATGGCTGTCTTGGCCGCACCACCCATCTGGGCCGACACCATCAGGAAATGGATGTTGTGCGGGTAGTAGGCCGAGCGGTAGAGCGGGTCGGACGGCGAGCTCTTGAAATAGGCCTCGTCGACGGCGATGGCCTGGCGGTTGGCATCCAGTGACTCGCGGTATAGGCCGACGCGGTAGTAGATGTGGGCCGGCATGTGCACGATGTGGCCGGCGCCGGGCATCTGCGCGGCCAGGCGGCGCGCGGGTTCCAGTGCGCGCTCGGGTCGCGTCGAGGCCTCGACGGCATGGATGTAGAGGTGGATGGCGGCGGCATGGTTGGGGCGGCGCTTGAGCACGGTCTCCAGCGCGGCCACGATGTCGGCGGTGCGGCCCTTGGGCTTTGCGCCGGCGGCCTCCCAGTAGTCCCAGGGCTGGGTGTCCATGGCCGCCTCGGCGAAGAGCACCTGCATCAGGTCCTCGCCGGGGAACTGGGCGGCGACGCGCTTCATCGCGTCGGCATAGGCGGCGTCCAGGGCACTGCGGTCGGCCGGTGGCTCAGCGGCGTAGCGCTGCTGCAGGGCCTCGATGAGGACGCGCTCGCGCGGCGGCAGCTTGTCCTTGAGCGCGACGGCGCGGGCAAGCGCCGTCCAGGCGGGCGCGTTGGCCTCGGCCTGCATGGGCACATTGATGTTGGGGCCCAGCACCAGCGCCTCGCCCCAAAAGCACAGGGCGCAGCCCGGGTCGAGCTTCTGCGCGGCCTGGAAGGCACGCTGGGCCTCGGCATGGTTGAAGGCGAAGGACAGGCGCAGGCCCTGGTCGAAATAGGCCTGCACCTTGGGCGACGCATGCTCAAGCTTGAAGCTCATGCGCCCCAAGTCCTTGTAGAGCGGCACGTCGCCCGGCGCGGCCTTCATGGGCGCGGGCTGGAAGGGCGCGGTCTCCGTCCTGGGCGCGGAGGCGGCCGAGGCCAGCAGGGCCTGCAGCAGCACGGGCCGACCGGCCACTGACGGGGCGCAGACGCCGCCGGGGCTGCTCAGCAGCGGGTCAAAGGCAGCGGCCGTATCGGCACTGCCGGCCAGGGCGACGAGGCCCAGCGCGGCGAGGGCCTGCAGCAGGCGGGTGGCGGGGTGATGGCGTGATGGCATGCGACCTCCAGGCCCGGCAGGGGCCAGGAGGGGCATGCTCGCACCAGCGCCGCGCGGCCGCAATCAGGGCCGGGTCAGGGCAGTGGTTTGCCCTCGGCGTCGCGAACCTCGGGCTTGCGGCCAATCGCTTCCAGCTGCGGCACGATCTTGGCCTTGTCGCCCACCGCCACGACGATGAGCTGGGCCGGGTCGAGGTGCTGTTGGGCGGCCTTCAGCGCGGTGGCAGCGGTGACGGCACCGACCTTCTTCGGCAGCTCGGTGATCGCGTCCAGCGGCCGGCCCGCGGACCAATTGCCCGAGTAGCCGGCCACGACCGCGAGGTTGGTGTCGAACAGGCCGGGCAGGGACAGCAGCTGGGCGTTGCGCACGCGGCCCAGCTCGGCCGCGCCCATGGGCTTGGCGCGCATGCCCTCGATCTCCTTCCACATGTCGACCAGGGCCGGGCCGGTCACGTCGGTGCGCACGCTGCCGCGGATGCCGAACTGGCCGCGCTCGCGGCCCATGGTGTAGCCGGAATGGATGCCATAGGTGTAGCCCTTGACCTCGCGCAGCTGGTTGTTGATGCGCGACGTGAAGAGGCCACCCAGGGCCGCATTCATGACATTGATGGCGGCTGCATCGGGCGCGGCGGCGAAGGGGCCGGGCGAGACGACGGCCAGGGCCGTCTGCGGCGCGCCGGGCTTGTCGACGACGACGGTGCGCGCTGCGATGGGCCTGGACGCGGGCAGCGGCGCGGCGGCTGCAGCGGCGCCCTCGCCCTTCCAGGCGCCGAACAGCGGTTCGATCAGTGCCCGCAGCTCGGCCTCGGTCAGGTCACCGGCAACCACCAGGGCCGCGCGCTCGGGGCGGTAATGGGCCTGCCAGAAGGCACGCAGCGCAGCGCCATCCACGGCCTTGATGCTGGCCTCGGTGCCCAGCGCATTGGCGCTGAGCGGGTGGCCCTCGCCATAGGTCACGCGGTTGCCGACGGCATTGGCCAGCAGCGGTGCCTGCTCGCGCATCTGGGCCAGGGCGGCCAAGCGCTGCGCCTTCAGGCGCTCGATCTCGGGTGCGGCGAAGGCGGGRTTCAGTGCCAGGTCGGCCAGCAGCCCCAGGCCTTCCTTGGCACTGGCCTTGAGGCCGGAGAAGTCGATGCGCGCCTCCTCGCTGCCGGCCTGGGCGTTCAGCGTTGCGCCCAGGGCCGCGGCAGCTTCGGCAATCTGCTGGGCGCTGCGCGTCTTGGTGCCCTCGGGCAGCATGGCGGCGGTGAAGCCGGCCAGGCCGGGCTTGTCCGCCGGGTTGGCGCCCTGGCCGGCGCGCAGCACCAGGGCGGCGCTCACCAGCGGCAGTCCGGGCTTGGGCGAGTAGATGACGGTCAGGCCGTTGGCCAGCGTGAAGCTCTGCGCGGCCGGCAGCGTCAGCGCCTTGGCCTTGGCGGCACCGGGCGGCTTGGCGCGCCAGGCCTCTGCCGCGTTCAGCGACTCGCGCTCACCCTTAGCGGCCTTGGTGGGCGCCGGCGGCGTGGCCACCTCGGGCGGCAGCACCTGCTCGCCAGGCTTCGCTTGCACGACGACGCGGCGGTCCTTCTTGAGCCATTGCGTGACGGTGGCACTGACGTTGGYCGGGCCTAGCTGCCCATAACGCGCCAGGTCCTTGCCGACAAAGCCGGGGTCGCCGGCCATCTGGTTGTAGTGGTTGATCAGATCAGCCAGCGACGTGACCTTCTCCATGCGCTGCAGCAGCTGGGTCTGGATGGTGGCGCGGCCTGGCCCAGTTCGGCCTCCGTGGGCGGCGTGGTGGCCAGTTTGGCGATCTCCGCGTCGACCAGCTTCTCGATCTCGTCCAGCGACGCGCCAGGGCGGGCGACGATCTCGATGTTGAAGATCGAGCTCAGCGACTGCGAGTCCTGCCCCACCTGCACGCTCTGGGCGAGCTGCTTGTCGCGCACCAGCAGGCCGTACAGGCGGCTGGCCTTGCCACCACCCAGCACATGAGCGGCGACGTCCAGCTCGGCGTCACCGGCGGSGAACATGGGCGGCGTGTGCCAGGCGAGGTTCAGGCGCGACAGCTCGATGCGGTCGGTCACGACGAGGCGGCGCTCCTTGGTGATCTCGGGCATGGCGACCTTGACCTCGGGCACCTTGGCGCCGGCCTTTAGCGAGCCGAAATACTTCTGCACCAGCGCCTTGGCCTGCTTGGGGTCGAAGTCGCCGGCCAGCACCAGGGTGGCGTTGTTGGGCCGGTAGTAGGTGCGGGCAAAGTCCTTCACGTCCTTGAGCTGGATGCCCTGGATGTCGGCATGCGAGCCGATGACGGCGGCGCGGTAGGGGTGGCCTTCGGGGTAGAGGGCCTGGTACATCGCCTCCTCGACGATGCCGTAGGGCCGGTTCTCGAAGCTCTGGCGGCGCTCGTTGCGCACCACGTCCTGCTGGTTGGCCAGGGCCACCGAATCGACCTCGTCGATCATGTAGCCCAGCATGTCGGCCTTCAGCCACAGGCCGAGTTCGAGCTGGTTGGACGGCAGCGTGAAGAAGTAGTTGGTGCGGTCGAAGTTGGTCGAGCCATTGCTGTCGGTGCCGCCGGCGGCATCGACGAATTTGTCGAATTCGCCGCGCGGGATGTGCTTGCTGCCGGCGAACATCAGGTGCTCGAATAGGTGGGCAAAGCCGGTCTGGCCTTTGGCCTCGTTGCGCGGGCCGGCATGCACCCACAGGTTGAAGGCCACCAGCGGCAGGCGGTGGTCCTCGACGAGGATGACCTCGAAGCCATTGGCCAGGGTGAGCTTCTCCTGGCGCACGGCGAGCTGGCCGGCCTCGGTGTTGACCGCACCCTTCATCGCGGATTCAGGGGCGGCGCCCGCGGGCAGGGCGGCCGAGAGGGCGCCGGCCAGGGCCAGCAGCGCGACGAGACGGCGGGGGGCGGGAGCTTTCATTCGTATCGGTCCTCGAAGGGCAATGCGGGATTGGGCGACGTGTTCAACACGGTGCGGAAGTGCCGGGAGTCACCATGAGCCTACCAAGGCGACAGCCAGGCGAGCAGTGCCAGCCAAAGTGGCGCAGTGGCGACGTAAAGGATGGTGGAAACGACGGTGGCGGCCGTGACCYCGGCCTCCAGCGCGCGGTAGCGCTGGGCAAAGATCAGCGCGTTGGAGCCGGTCGGCAGCGCCGCAATCATGACGATGACGGCCAGCGGCATGCCATTCAGCCCCAGGCCCCAATGCGCGACGCCCAGCACGACGGCCGGCATCAGCAGCAGCTTGGCCAGCACCAGCCCGGCCAGGCCGCGCCATGTGCGTGGCCAGCCGTAATAGGCCAGGGACATGCCGATCAGCGTCAGGCACAGCGGCACGACGGCCGTGCCCAGGCTTTGCAGCGCCTCGTCGGCCACGGCGGGCAGGGTGAGGCCGGTCGCGTTCCAGGCCAGGCCGGCCAGCACCGGCAGCACGACGGGGTGGATGACGGTGTTGCGCACCGTCTGCAGCAGCGTGCCGGCCAGATTGCCGGTGCTGCGCTCGCGCGCCAGGTCGAGCTCGACGATGGCGGTCAGCAGCGTGAGTATCGACAGCGCATGCAGGCTCACCACGGCGATGTGGATGGCCAGGCCTTTCTCGCCGAACACGCCGGCCGCGACCGGCAGGCCCACCTGCAGCGTGTTGCCGAAACCCGCCGTGATGGCCCTGACGCTGGGCGCGACGACGTTCTCACCCGGCTTGCGCAGCCCGCGGTACAGCACGTAGAGCAGCGCGATCAGCACCAGCACCGGCACGAAGAAGGCGAACAGGAAGGCCCAGGGCAGCGCCGCCGTATCCAGCCGCGCCGTGGTACGGAACAGCAGGGCCGGCACGAAGATGTAGAAGGCCGCGTTGGCCAGCACGCGGGCCGGGTCGCTGTCACTGCCCGCCTCGCCACCGCCCAGCCAGCGCATGCGGCCGACCGCCCAGCCGATGGCCACCGCAACCAATATCGCCAGCAGCTTCGCCGCAATTGCCCAGGTCATTCAGGCCCCTCGCCTGGTCTCGCCGCGCTGAACGCGGGCGCGCCCAATCGGTCTTGCAGACCGCGCTGCGGCAAATGCCGCAGCTCTTCGGCAGGCACATCGCGTCCACTGGACGCAATGTGTCCGGCCAAAGCCCCCGAGGGGACGGCGATGCTTGCCGGATCGACCGGCAAGCACATCGCCAAGGCGGTCC
>NZ_JBFULE010000286.1:0-6127 GCF_056400485.1 Roseateles sp. P5_B10 | reverse complement strand
CCGCACCTGCACTTCGAGTTTCGCGTCGGCGGCCGCCACATGGACCCACGCACCATCGCTCGCGCCTCCGAGGCGATCACGCTGCCGAACTACGCCAAGTCGCAGTTCCTGCAGACCGTCGCCAGCGTCAAGACCCAACTGGCCGTGGCCGAGACCATGGATGGCGTCTCAGCCGCCGACTGAGCTCCGTCAGCTCTACATCGGGCTGATGTCGGGCACCTCGCTCGACGGCATTGATGGCGTCCTCTTCGACGCCGATGCGCTGGCCGTCACCGGCCATGTGCATGCCCCCTTCTCCCACGCGCTGCGCGACGAGTTGTTGGCACTGAACGCACCTGGCGGTAACGAGCTGCATCGCGCCGCCTTGGCTGCCAATGCGGTAGCCCGTGCCTATGCCGACGTCGTCTCGCAGTTGCTTGAAGCCACGGGCGTTCCACGCAAGCAGATTGCGGCGCTGGGCGCTCATGGCCAGACGGTGCGCCACCGCCCGGACGGCTTCGACGGCTACACGACGCAACTGCTGAACGGCGCCCTGCTGGCCGAGCAGGTCGGCATTGACGTCATCTGCGACCTGCGCAGCCGCGATGTGGCCGCGGGCGGCCRGGGCGCGCCACTGGTGCCGGCCTTCCACCGCGCCGTCTTCGGTGCAGCGCAGGCGGACGTGGCAGTGCTCAATCTCGGCGGCATCAGCAACCTCAGCCTGCTGCATGCCGACGGCCGCACCGGCGGCTTCGACTGCGGCCCGGCCAACTGCCTGATGGATGGCTGGATCGCCCGACATCGCGGCTTGGCCTATGACGCCGACGGCGCCTGGGCCGCGACGGGCAAGGTGCTTCCCGAACTGTTGGCGGCATTGCGGGCCGAACCCTGGTTCGCATTACCGCCGCCCAAGAGCACGGGGCGCGATCTCTTCCATCTGCGCTGGTTGGACGCGAAGCTGGCGCCCAGTCTCGCGCCGGAGGATGTGCAGGCGACGCTGCTGGAGCTCAGCGCTCGCTGCGTGTCCGACGCCCTGCACACCACCATGCCACAGGCCAAGCACTTGATCGCCTGCGGTGGCGGCGCCCTGAACGGCACGCTGATGGGCCGCCTGGCGGCGCTGCTGCCCGGCGTGGCCGTGCAGACCAGCGCCGCGCACGGCCTGCCGGTCGACCAGGTCGAAGCGGCGGCCTTCGCCTGGCTGGCCCGGTGCTTTGTCCAGCGCCGGCCGGGCAATCTGCCTGCCGTCACCGGCGCAGCAGGCACGCGCCTGCTGGGGGCACTCTACCCCGCCTGACAGCGCGGGCTCAGCCCGGTTCGGGCGGGTCCTGCTGCTTGATCGCCAGCGCCACGTGGCTGTCGCCCGATTCGAGCTGGCCGAAGATGCCAGCCGAGGCCATCGTGATCAGGGCCATGCAGACAAAGGTGGCGCGAAAGGCCTGCAGCGTCTGCACACCGTCCATGCCGAAGTGCGCTGTGAAGGCCGCCAGCACCGCGCCCGCCGCGGCCACACCCATGCCCATGGCCAGCATCTGCACCATGGACAGCAGGCTGTTGCCACTGCTCGCGTTGTCGGGCTCGAGATCCTTCAGCGTCAGCGTGTTCATCGCGGTGAACTGCATCGAGTTGACGGCGCCAAAGAGTGCCAGTTGCACGACAGTCACCACCAGCGGCTGCCCAGGCGTGGCGAAGCCGAAGCTCGCCATCGTCAGCCCGACCAGCAAGGTGTTGACGACCAGCACACGCCGGTAGCCGTGGCGCCGGATGAGCGGTGTCGTCACGCGCTTCATCGACATGCTGGCCAGGGCCACGGGCAACATCATCATGCCGGCCTGGGCGGGCGAATAGCCCATGGTCACCTGCAGCAGCAGCGGGATCAGGAAGGGCATGCAGGAGCTGCCCAGGCGCGAGAACAGATTGCCGAGCAGGCCGATGCGCAGCGCACCGATGCGAAACAGCCGGGGCGAAAACAGCGGGTCGGGCCGGCGCAGGGCATGCAGCCAGTAGGTCGTCAGGCTGGCCAGCCCGAAGATCATCAACATCAGTACCGAAGCCTGGCGCAAGCCCAGGCCCGACAGGCCGTCCAGCGCCAGCGAGACCGCGGCCATGCCGAAGGCCAGCAGCAGATAGCCCGTCAGATCAAAGCGCCCGACCGCGACCGGCGCAGGTGCTGGCATGTAGCGCAACGTGGCCAAGGCGCCGATGAGGCCGACCGGCAGGTTGATCAGAAAGATCCAGTGCCAGGACGCCGCCTGCACCAGCCAGCCGCCCAGCGTTGGGCCGATCAGCGGGCCGACCAAGCCGGGAATGGCAACGAAGCTCATCGCCTGCAGGAAGCGCTCGCGCGGGAAGGTGCGCAGCACGACCAGGCGTCCGACCGGCAGCAGCAGCGCGCCACCAGCGCCTTGCACGACACGCGCGGCGACCAGGGCGTCCAGGCTGGGCGCCAACGCGCACAGCACCGAGCCGATCACGAAGAGGACGATTGCGCCGACGTAGATGCGGCGCGTGCCGAAGCGGTCCGCCACCCAGCCCGTGGCCGGGATCAGCATGGCCATCGTCAGCGAATAGGCGACGACGACGGACTGCATGCGCAGYGGGCTTTCGCCCAGGCTGCGCGCCATTGCCGGCAGCGCCGTGTTGACGATGGTGGCGTCCAGCGTCTGCATGAAGAAGCCGAGGGCCACCAGCCACAGCAGCATGCGCTGCTTGCGTTCCTGATCCATGTCGGGAGACGGCAAGGGAGGTGCCATGGGTCGGCAATGAAAAAGCCGCCCGGAGGCGGCTTGTCAGCGAGGGTTGAGCGAAGGCTCAGACCGAGAAGGAGGAGCCGCAGCCGCAGGTCGTCGTGGCGTTCGGGTTCTTGATGACGAACTGGGCGCCCTGCAGGTCTTCCTTGTAGTCGATCTCGGCACCCATCAGGTATTGCAGGCTCATCGAGTCGATCAGCAGCGTGACGCCATTCTTCTGCATCTGCGTGTCGTCGTCGTTGACGGCCTCGTCGAAGGTGAAGCCGTACTGGAAGCCGGAGCAACCACCACCCTGCACGAAAACGCGCAGCTTCAGGTCCGGGTTGCCTTCCTCGGCCACCAGGTCGCGCACCTTGTCGGCGGCGCTGTCGGTGAACACCAGGGGCACGGGAATGTCAGTGACGGGGGTATCAAGCACGGCGCTCATGGCGAGGCTCCTGTGAATCTGTCCAGAGACGAATATGGGGATTGTCCGCGCAAAAACAAAAGGCCGCTCGAAGCGGCCTTTTGTGTCCAAGCGCAGCAATTAACGCTTGCTGAACTGCTTCCTGCGACGGGCGCCGTGCAGACCGACCTTCTTACGCTCGACTTCACGCGCGTCACGCGTGACGAAGCCGGCGCGGCTCAGTTCGGGCTTCAGGGCTGCGTCGTAGTCGATCAGCGCGCGGGTGATGCCCAGGCGCAGGGCGCCGGCTTGACCCGATTCGCCACCACCGTGCACGTTCACCTTGATGTCGAAGGCTTCACCATTGTTCGTCAGCAGCAGGGGCTGCTTGGCGATCATGATGGACGTCTGACGACCAAAGTAAGCGTCGATGGCCTTGCCATTGACGATGATCTGGCCCGTGCCCTTCTTCATGAAGACGCGAGCGACCGACGACTTGCGACGGCCCGTACCGTAATTCCAGTTTCCGATCATGGCCGTTCCTTAGATCTCGAGAGCCTTGGGCTGCTGGGCGGTATGCGGGTGCGTCGGGCCTGCGTAGACCTTCAGCTTCTTGACCATGGCGTAACCGAGCGGGCCCTTGGGCAGCATGCCCTTGACGGCCTTTTCCAGCGCGCGGCCGGGGTGCTTGGCTTGCATGTCCTTGAACTTCGTGGCGTAGATGCCGCCGGGGAAGCCGCTGTGACGGTAGTACACCTTGTCGGTGGCCTTGTTGCCCGTGACACGGAGCTTTTCGGCATTGACGATGACGATGAAATCACCGGTATCCACGTGAGGCGTGTAAATGGCCTTGTGCTTGCCGCGCAAACGGAGTGCCACTTCGCTGGCAACACGTCCGAGCACCTTGTCGGTGGCGTCAATCACAAACCACTCGTGCGTCACTTCGGCCGGCTTGGCGCTGAAGGTCTTCATGAGAGTGCTTTCGCTGCGCCGGCTTCAAACTGCTGAAACCGGCAATAGATGGCTGAACTTCGACCGGTCTCGGTGCTTGTGTCTGATGCACAGCCTCTCAACACGGCTCTTTCCCGCAGCCTTTTGACGGAAAAGCCCACGAGTGTAGCAGTGCGGCCGATGGTTTGAAAAGGACCGAGGCGTTAACCTTGCCATRCCTTTGCAGTGCCCGCCATGCCCAAGCCCCCGTCCGCCGCCTCTCCTCCCCTCGCCGAAGCCGCGGCGGGCGAGGGCCATGAGCTGTCGGCCTTCGGCCTCGACCCGATTGCGCCGGCAGCCGCCCCGGCCGAACCGGCAGGCCCTCTGGCCAAGGCCCGGGCTGCATTGGAGCTCCTTTCCACCTGGGTGCCAATTCGCTCACTCGCGCGCCGCCACCGCCATCGCATCATTGACCACCTGCTGGCGCTGGAGCCGCAGGACCGTTACTTGCGCTTCGGGTACCCGGCTTCGGACGAGCAGATTCGCAAATACGCCCTCAGCATCGACTTTGCCCGCGACGAGGTGCTGGGCATCTTCAACCGCCGCCTGCACCTGATCGCCCTGGCCCATCTGGCCTATGGGCAACCGATGCCGGGTGAGCCCAGCCGCACGATGGCCGAGTTCGGCGTCTCCGTGCTGCCGCAGTCGCGCGGCCGGGGCCTGGGACGGCGGCTTTTCGACGCCGCGGGCTTGCATGCCCGCAACCGGGGTATCGACACCCTGTTCATCCACGCATTGAGCGAAAACCGGCCCATGCTGCGCATTGCGGCGGCGGCCGGCGCCATCGTCGAGCGCGACGGCAGCGAATCCGCGGCCTATCTGCGCCTGCCACCCGAATCATTCAGCTCCCAGGTCGAGCAGGCACTGGAGCGGCATCTGGGCGAGCTGGATTTCCAGTTCAAGCGCCAGGCTCAAGTGCTGAGTGGATTTGTCGACAGCGTTGCCGAGGTCAAAGCCCATTTCGAATCTCCCGGCCGCGCTGCCAAGGAATAAATGACGGGCCAACGGCCGTTTTCCCAGGCATGCTCCCCCTCAGGCCCGGGGGAATCGGGACTAGCGAGTAATTCCTTTTAGGGACGTTGCGCTACATTGCCCGACCATTGCGCCGCGAGAAAACAAGGTCGGCGTCATCCGCCGAAATCCCTTCAGGGTATGCCGTACGCCATCTATTGGATCGCCGCGCTGGCTGTTTGCGTCCTGGGTCTGGCCATCAGCCTGATCTGGGCGCTGCGCCGACCTGCGTACGCCAATAAAGGCTTGCCGGCGGAGTGGTCACTCACGGCGCGGCCTGTATTCACGACCGACGAGCGCCGTGTCTTCCGGCTGCTGCGCGAGGCCCTGCCCCACCACGTCGTGCTGTCCAAGCTGCCGCTGGTGCGGTTTTGCCAGCCGACCGAGGCCAAGGAAGTGCGCTACTGGTTCGATCTGCTCGGCGCCTCGCATGTGACCTTCGCTGTCTGCAGCCCCAATGGTCGCGTGCTGGCCGCCATCGACCTCGAGGGCGAGCGCGGCGTTACGCCGCGCAGCCTGCAGATCAAGCATGCCGTGCTCTCCGCCTGCCGCGTGCGTTATTTGCGCTGCGCGATGGACCAGTTGCCCAGCGTCGCCGAGCTGCAGCTTTTGGTGCCCCAGAGCAGCAATTCACGCGGCCCGCTCCCCGCACCGGCAGCCACATCGACGCCGCCGCGCCGCCGCATGGGCAGCAGCGAGGACGAATTCGGCAGCGACTGGGGGCAGTTCTCCCAGCCTCTGCCGCTGTGGCAGGACGCTGGCGTCTTCAGTGGCGGCAATGACGGCTATGGGGACCGAGAGCGCGACCGCCATCCGCGCATGCCGGCCCAGCCCGCCGCGCCGCATCCACAGCGCCGTCTGTCCTCACGCAACCTCGACCCGGCGCGCTRCAACCCGCGCAATCTGCCGGTGCTCGATGACGCCGACGAGGAGGCCATGATGGACGACATCGTCGGCGTCGTCGTCGATGCGCCGCGCTACGCCACCCAGCGTCCCCGTCGGAGTTGATTGC
>NZ_JBFULE010000285.1:0-6134 GCF_056400485.1 Roseateles sp. P5_B10 | reverse complement strand
GGTTGGTGCGGATGAAGCCGAGATCGGCAGGCTGCGTCGGGATGGGCTCGGCCGGGCGCGGTGGCAGGCCGCGACGGGAGGCGTTCCAGCGCCAGCGGATCACGTCCGCCAGCGACTTGGGCTCGAAGTCGCCGTGGTTGTTCTGGAAGCCGCMGTTGCGGTGGTGCGGGGGCAAGCTCATGAGGAAACGCCGGGCCGCGTCCAGTGTGAGTCGGGCTGGGCGAATGCCGGGCCTGGGAGCTTCATTTCGTGATGATGTCGCGGTGGAAATGGGCCATGCGGGCCAGCAACTGGTTCTGCACGCCGAAGGGCACGTTGGCCCTGTCCATGGCGCGCTGCAGGTGCTCGACCAGGGTGTTGAAGTCGCCTTTGCCAATGCCCAGGTGGGCGTGCGCGTCCTTCATGCCCACGCCGTCGTAGACGCAGGGGCCGCCGGCAACGACGCAGAAGTAGTCCGCCAGCACGCGCTTGAGGTGCTTCATGTTGATGCCGTCGAAGAAGCGCGCGATGCGCGCGTCCTGCAGCAGGGTGTCGTAGAAATCGTTGGTGAAGCGCTGGATGGCTTCCTGGCCGCCGAGCTGCTGGTAGAGCAGGTCATCGTGGGGAATCGGGGCCACGCCGGGGCGGACCGTGCTGGCCTGCGTCTGGGCATGGGCCAACGGCACCGCCAGGGCCCAGGCCAGGGTGAGGGCGGCGAACGACAGGCGGGACTTCATCGGCGGGTGTGGCAGGTGACCGGCGAGTCTAGCGATGCGACCCTGGGCGTGGCGTGCCGGGTCGGCAGGTTTTCGTGCGCCGGTCACGGTCCGCTGGCCGGCTGGCCACCCTGCGCTCGCCCTGGATTGGCGGGCACGGCATGATGCAGTCCCATGGTCGGGACGCGGCGATATTGGGTGCGAAGGGGAGTGGGCGGCATGGCCGCGCTGCTGCTGAGCCCGCTTGCCGGTGCCGAACCTGCCCGGCCGCTGGTGATGCTGGTGGAGACCAGCGCGCTGATGCCGCATGCCCGCATCGAGGGCGACCGCGTCATCGAAGGCCTGAACCTGGACATCGGCCAGGCCCTGGCGCGGCGCCTGGGCCGCGATCTGGTGGCCCGCCCGACGCCGCGCAAGCGCCTGGCCGAAGCCCTGCAACGCGGCGAGGGCGACTTGTTGTGCGACTACCAGAGCGACTGGCTGCCCGGCGCCTTCGCGTGGAGCCGGCCCTTCCTGCCTGACCAGGCCCTGCTCGTCAGTGCCGCCGCGGTGCCGCCACCGGCCTCGTTGACAGCGTTGACAGGGCAGCCCATCGGCACGGTGCGCGGCTACGTCTATCCGGAGATGGCCGACGCACTGCGATCAGGCTTCCTGCGCGACGACGCGCCCGATGCGGTGGCCAATCTGCAGAAACTCGAACTCGGCCGCATCCGCCATGCGTTGACCGGCCGGCGCGTGCTGGAGTACCAGCAGCGCATCGGTCACTTCAAGCTGCCCCTGCATCCGCCGCTGGTCGTGTCGGAAGTGCTGGCCCAGTGCGCG
The DNA here is from genome assembly GCF_056400485.1 of Roseateles sp. P5_B10. NCBI lineage: Bacteria > Pseudomonadati > Pseudomonadota > Betaproteobacteria > Burkholderiales > Sphaerotilaceae > Roseateles > Roseateles sp. P5_B10. Next base: position 4,617 of record NZ_JBFULE010000285.1, on the reverse strand, counting down.
TTGTCGCCGAGCAGCCCGGTGGGCCTGGCGGCGTTGAACACCGCAATCCAGGGCCTGGTCAGCGAAGGCGAACTGAATCGCCTGCTGGCCAGGTACCGCTGAGCCTCAGCCGGCGGCAATGCGCTGAGCCAGATGGGCCAGCGCCTCTTCCACCTGATCCACCAGCACCAGGCAGAGGTCGCCCGGCTGCAGGCGTTCCAGTGCGCGGTCGATGGCCGTGAACTCACCGACGATCTCCTCGACATGCCGGGTGCGTGACGCGCCTTCCAGCCCGGCACGCAGCAGGGCCACGACCTCGCCGGCCGCGCGGCCGCGCTGGCAGGCGTCTTCGTAGAGGATGACCTCGTCGAAGGCGCCGCCGAGGATCTCGGTCTGCACGCGGATGTCCTCGTCGCGGCGGTCACCAGCGCCGCTGATGACGACGCTGCGGGTCTTGGCCGGCAATGCCGCGACGGCACCGACCAGGGCCTTCATCGCGTCGCCGTTGTGGCCGTAGTCGGCGATGACGGTGGCGCCGCGGTAGTCCATGACGTTGAAGCGGCCCGGCGCGTTGTCGGCGTCATTGGCGAAGCTGGCTACGCCGCGGCGGATGGTGTCCCAGTCCAGGCCCACGGCCCAGGCCGCGGCCACCGAAGCCATCGCGTTCTCGACCTGGAAGCCGATGAGGCCGCCACGCGTGATGGGGATGTCGCGCAGCGGGATGCTCTCGCGCCAGACGCCCTGGGCCGCAATGAGCTGGTCGCCGTCCACATAGACGCAGCGCTTGCCCTGGGCGCGGTGGGTTGCCATCAGCGGGTGGTGGCGGTCGGCGGCGAAATAGATGACCTGGCCGGGGCAGACCGAGCTCATGCTGGCCGTCAGCGGGTCGGTGGCGTTCAGCACCGCGTAGCCGTTGGGCGCGACGTTCTGCACGATGACGCGTTTGACCAGCACCAGGTCCTCAGCCGTGTGCAGGAAGTTCATGCCGAGGTGGTCGCCCGCGCCGACGTTGGTGACCACGGCGACCTGGCAGCGGTCGAAGCCCAGGCCTTCACGCAGGATGCCGCCGCGGGCGGTCTCCAGCACGGCGGCCTCCACGTCCGGGTGCATCAGCACATTGCGGGCGCTTTTGGGGCCGGAGCAGTCGCCGCTGTCGATCTGGCGGCCATCGACATACACGCCGTCGGTGTTGGTCATGCCGACCTTGAGGCCGCAGCTGGCAAACAAGTGCGCGATCAGCCGCGTGACGGTGGTCTTGCCATTCGTGCCGGTGACGGCGACGACGGGGATGCGCCCGTCCTCGGCCATGCCGCCCGATTTGTTGCCGGTGCCGAACAGATGGCCGACGATGCCCTCGCCGACATTGCGGCCCTTGCCATAGCTGGGGCTCAGGTGCATGCGCAGGCCCGGTGCCGCGTTGACCTCGACGATGCCGCCGTTGATCTCTTCGAGCGGCCGCAGCACGCTCTCGGCGACGACGTCGACGCCGCAGACGTGCAGGCCGACGACCTGGGCCGCCGCGATGGCACGGGCGGCGACTTCGGGGTGGACGTCGTCCGTCACGTCGGTGGCGGTGCCGCCGGTGGACAGGTTGGCGTTGTTGCGCAGGATGACGCGCTGGCCCTTGTCGGGCACCGACTCGGGCGCCAGGCCCTGCTGGGTCAGGCGCGCGACGGCGATGTCGTCGAAGCGGATCTTGGTCAGCGACGTCGCGTGGCCGTCACCGCGGCGCGGGTCGGAATTGACCTTGTCGACCAACTGCTTGACCGTGTGCACGCCGTCGCCGATGACATGCGGCGGATCGCGTCGCGCGGCGGCGATCAGCTTGTCGCCGATGACGAGCAGCCGGTAGTCGGAGCCAGGCAGGAACTTCTCGACCATGACGGGGCCGATCTCGTCGGCCGCCTTGTAGGCAGCCTCAAGCCCCAGGCGTGTCGTCACGTTGACGGTCACGCCCTTGCCCTGGTTGCCGTCCTGCGGCTTGACGACGACGGGCAGGCCGATCTCCTGGGCCACGGCCCAGGCATCGTCCACCGAGTCGACCGGCCGGCCGATGGGCACCGGCACGCCGGCGGCCTGCAGCAACCGCTTGCACAGGTCCTTGTCCTGGGCGATGGACTCGCTGACCGCGCTGGTGGCGTCGACCTCGGCGGCCCAGATGCGGCGCTGCTTGGCGCCCCAGCCGAACTGCACCAGGCTGCCTTGCGTGAGGCGGCGGTAGGGAATGCCGCGCGCCAGGGCCGCATTGACGATGGAGCCGGTGGAGGGGCCGAGGCGGATGTCCTCGTCGAGCTCGCGCAATCGGGCCAGCGTCGCGTCGGCATCGAACTCGCCACCGTTCAGTGCAGCGAGCACGAGCTTGAGCGCCTGCTCGAAGGCCAGCCGGCCGACGTCTTCCTCGCTGTACTCGATGACGATCTGATAGGTGCCGGCCTCGGGCGTGACATGGGTCTGGCTGAAGGTCACCGGGCAGCCGGCCTGGGCCTGCAGGGCCAGCGTGGCCTGCTCGAGCACCTGGGCCAGCGAGGCGTCTCTGCGCAGCTCGCCGACTGAGGGAAAGAGCTGGCGCAGCCGCGGCTCGAAGCCGGGCAGGCGCTCGAGCGAGCGCTCGGACTCGTTGCAATGCACGACGGCTTCGATGGCCGTGTGGCGGCTCCACATGTTCGGGCCGCGCAGCGCGCGGGTGCGGGAAACGTCCATGAGTCGTGTTCTTTTCAGGCGAGGTGCAGGTTGGGCACGAAGGTGTCGAGCCCGGCGGCGATCAGCTCGGGCGAGATGCCCAGGGCCCAGGCGGCGGCGACGGCGGCAAGCAGCGTCGAGGCATCGATGGCCTGGTCGCCAAAGCGGCGCAGCAGGGCCTCAATGTTGGCGCCCGGCGTCTCGGCCGGGCCATGGGCCAGTACGGCGGCGCCGCCGCGCAGGAAGACGGCGCGTCCACCGCGGTCGCGGTGGTGCTGCAGGGCCTCGAGGCTGCCGTCCTCTGCGTAGAAGACGACCTCGCCATCGCTCAGCTCGGCCATGTCCACCAGGCGCGGGTGGGCGGCATTGAGCACGCTGGCGCCGTCGCTGAGCACGACGTCGATCTGGGTGCGCAGCACCTTGTAGAGCTGGTCGATGTCCTGCACGTCGAACTCCGCCAGCGCGGCGATGCCGTCCAGATCGGTGACGACGCCGACGGCGGCGCGGTCATAGGCCAGGCCATCGCGCAGGATGGAGGCAGCATCGTTCTCGATGACGACGGCGTTGACGCCGCGGTTCATCAGGAGGCGGTGGGCGGCGTCCCAGCGGGCGCTGTCGCGCTTCTCGACGCGGCGCGTGCCCAGGAAGAGGCCGTCACGGCAGGCCAGGCCGACATGGCGGCCGTTCAGGTGCAGCAGCCAGGCGACCAGGCGCGTGATCTGGCGCCCGCCGCGCGAGCCGGCCACGCCGACGATGGGGATGCGGCCGGTCTCGTCCTCGGCGAACAGGTGGTCGATGATGGCCTGGCCGACGGGCTGCGGCGCGCCTCCGGCGGGCTTGAGGTGCATCAGCAGACCCGGGCCGGCGTTCACTTCGACGATGGCGCCGCCGRTCTCGGACAGCGGCTTGGAGATGTCCTCGGTGACGAGGTCGACGCCGGCGATGTCCAGGCCCACGGTGCGGGCGGCGAGCGACACGGCATGCGCCACCTCGGGGTGGACCTCGGGCGTGCAGTCGATGGACACGTTGCCATTGCGCTGGATCAGCACGGCCTTGCCGGCCGCGGGCACGGCCTCGGGCGACATGCCCTGGCGTTGCAGGTCCAGCAGCAGGGCGGTGTCTTCGTGCACGCGGATGCGGTTGAGCGGGAAGTCCTCGCTCAGGCCGCGGCGCGGATCGGTGTTGATCTGGCTTTCGACCAGTTGCTCCACGGTCTGGCGGCCGTCGCCGTGCACCCAGGCGGCTTCGCCGCGCGCGGCCGCCACCACCTGGCCGCCCACGACGAGCACGCGGTGCTCGTTGCCGGGGATGTAGCGCTCCACGAGCACCGAGGAGCCGTGGCGGGCCGCCAGCGCGAAGGCGGCCTCGCAGTCGGCCTCGGTCGCGATGTCCAGGGAGACGCCGCGGCCATGGTTGCCGTCGCTGGGCTTGACGACGACGGGCAGGCCGGTGTCCTGTGCCACCGTCCAGGCCTCGGCGGCGGTCTTGACCTCCTGGCCTTCCGGCACGGGCACGCCCACGGCCTTCAGCAGCGTCTTGGTCAGGTCCTTGTCGCTGGCAATGCCTTCGGCAATGGCGCTGGTCATGTCGGTCTCGGCCGTCCAGATGCGGCGCTGGCGCGCGCCGTGGCCGAGCTGCACCAGGTTGCCGTCGTTCAGGCGGATGTGGGGAATGCGGCGGTCCGTGGCCGCGGCGACGATGGCCGCCGTGGAGGGGCCCAGGTAGCAGTCGTCCAGCTTGTCGCGCACGCGGGCCACCGCGGCGGGCGCGTCGAAGGGCTGATCGTTGATGACGGCCATGATCAAGGCATGACCCTCGGCCAGGGCCGCGCGGGCGACCTGCTCGTCACGCGCCCGGAACACCATGCGGTAGACGCCGCGCTGGCTGGTGGAGCGGGTCTGGCCGAAGCCGGTCGGCATGCCGGCCAGGTTGAGCAGCTCGATGACGATGTGCTCCAGC
>NZ_JBFULE010000284.1:0-6152 GCF_056400485.1 Roseateles sp. P5_B10 | reverse complement strand
GAGGTAGAGCGCGAACAGGAACAACGCGAGGAAGGTGCGCGAGCCCTGGGTCAGCCGGCCCAGCAGCGTGGCGGCTGCGCTCAAGAAGAGCAGGCCGGCCACGCAGGCCAAGGCTTGCACCGTTGAGATCCGCAGCAAGGCCGGCAAGGCCAGCAGCAGCCCCAGCCCCAAGGCCGCCAGCACCTGGCGCCAGCCGCGCTCCCACGCGCCGCCGGGTACTGCGCTGGCCAGAGCCCATGTGCCGCTCTGCAGATCACGCGAACTCACGTCCGCCACCGCCATGCCCCAGGCGCACAACGTTGCGGCCAGCAGCGCGGGAACGAGGTCCATCGGCGCCACCGCGCAGGCCACGGCGCCTGCCCCCATCGCCAGGGCCAGCAGCGGCTGGCTGAGCAACACCAGGCTCACGTCCGCCAGCCAGCGGCCGGGCAGGCCTGGCAGGCGGGCGCTGGCGCGCAGCAACAGGCCCAGGGCGGCGGTGAAAGGCCGCAGCAGCGGGCGCAGCAGCCATTGCAGCAACTGCACGCTGCGCCAGCGACCGGCGGGGTTGCGCAGCTTCACGCGGTCTGGTGCATAGCGATGGAAGAACATCACGGCGGGCAGCAGCGGCAGCAGGGCCAGCGCCATCGAGCCCAGGCGCAAAGCGATCAACTCAGCGCTCCACAGGCCAGCGGGCATGTGCAGGCTGGGCAGCGTCGCGTCGAAGGGGCTGCCACCGACGCTGATGTGGGTCACGTCCATCAACTGGCTCACGCCCACCAGCAACGGCGACATGCCATTGATGTCGAACACCTGCCAGCCGGTCAGCCGCACGGCGCCCTGCCCCAGCGTGGCCGGGATGAAGGCGAACTGCACCATCCAGAAGACCCAGTAGAGCGCGTCGCCACGCTTGCCCATCAGCGGCGCCCAGGCGTCGGCCAGCACGGCCAGGCTGGCGCACAGCATCAGGCCGGGCGCCAGCCCGAACACCAGCATCTGCAGATAGGGCAAGGGCTGCAGCGGGCCTTCGCCGCGCACCAGTTGCAACACCCAGACCGTCAGCATCACGACGGTGCCCAGCGAAAGCAGGAAGCCGAAGGCGCCCAGCCAGCGCGCGCCCAGCAGCTGCGCGTTGCTGACGGGTGTGGCGGCCAGCACGGCAGCCGTGCCGCAGCGCATGTCTTCCTGCGTGCGGCCACGCGCCAGGTAGAAGCCGGCCAGACCGAACAGCAGCGACGCGATCAGGTTGGTGGCGAAGGCCAGCGCCTGGCTCTCGTAGGCGATGCGCTGCTTGTTCACGACCATCATGGCCATGCCACTTTTCGGGTCCAGCACCATCAACCAGCTCACGGCCACCACGGCCAGCAGGATGACGAGGCTGCTGAGCCGGCGGCTGCGCAAGCGCCATTCGTTCAGCACCAGGGTCTTGTAGAGACTGGTGTTCATGCGGCCTCCCGCGCATCGGCATAGCGTTGAGCCATCAGCGCCTCTTCCAGGCTGGCGTTCGCCGGCTCGGCCTCGGCAAAGGGGCGCGACGGATGCGCCATGCGCACTTGAATGCGGCTGCCCTGAGGCTGGGCCTGCAGCACCTGCACATGGCCCTTCAGCGCTTCGTAATCGGCTGGCGCGAGCTGGGCCGTCCAGACCTTGCCCACGGCGCGAGCGATCACGGCTTCAGGGGTTTCGAAGGCGACAAGGCGGCCCTGACGCATGACGGCCAGGTGCGAGGCCATGTTCTCGACGTCCGACACGATGTGCGTCGACACGATGACCAGGCGCTTGCGCCCGAGGTCGCCCAGCAGATGGCGAAAGCGCAGGCGCTCCTCGGGGTCGAGGCCAGCCGTGGGTTCGTCGACGATGAGCACGTCGGGGTCGTTCAGCAGGGCCTGCGCGATGCCCAGGCGCTGGCGCATGCCGCCCGAGAAGCCGATGGCTGGTCGATGGGCCTGCTCGTGCAGGTTCACCAGCTCCAGCAGGTCATGCAGCCGCTGCCGGTCGCGCACGCCCTTCAGCGCCGCGAAGTACTGCAGGAATTCGAGTGCCGTCAGATGCGGGTAGACGCCGAAGTCCTGCGGCAGATAGCCCAGGCGCCGGCGCATCAGTTCGGGCTTGACGACGATGTCCTCACCGTCCAGCAGGATGCGCCCGCTGGTGGGCCGCGTGAGCGTGGCCAGCATCTGCATCAGCGTGCTCTTGCCCGCGCCGTTGTGGCCGATCAGGCCGACGACGCCGGGCTTCAATTCCAGCGACACGCCGTCGACGGCATTGAGTTTTCCGAAGGTCTTGGAGACGTTTTGGATCTGCAGCATGGCCGCTCCTCATCTTGTGAATGAGCGCAGCCTAGGGATCCAGAGGCCAGCCTCCAACGCGCTTGCGACAGACCGCTCACCGCGCGGTTCAGGCCGGCGAAAGCGCGGCCTGGGCCGGCGTCAATCGACGACGCCAAACAGCGGCCCGAGCTCGCTCCAATGGTCGTTGCGCCCGAGCCTGGGCGCGTAGAGGCTGGACACCGCGCCGTCAAGATACAGCGCCTCCTTGCAGTGCAATTCGTCGCGGAAGAAGCTGGCGAACTCGTGCAGCGTGACAGGCCGCTCGGTGATGACGAACAGGGCCTGCGAGCCCAGCACACAGACGCCGTTGCGGATGTAGCGCGACGCCGAATTGGCGCCCAAGGCCGGATGGATCTGGCCGTCCTTGAGCAGCAGCGGCCCCGACTGCGTGGCGAACAGGACACCCTCGCGCAGCGCCGGGTAGTCCACCGCGTCGACGACCTGAGCTCCGTGAGCCGTCAGCAGGAAAACACCGTTGGGCTTCAGAAAGAAGTTGCCTTCTCCACTCAATAGATTGAGCGGCGCGAGCTCGCGCCCGTCGATGACCAGCAGCCCGACGGGGCTCGCGTCCGCGTGGTACATGCCGGCGTTCATGCCGAAAGCCAGCGTCTTGCCCTGTCCTCTCAACCAGGCCGACAACTTGTCCAGCCGGCGCAGCGCCCGGCCCCGGTCATCCTGCCAGAACAGAAGCAGCTTCTGCGTGGCAAGGTCCACGCGCACGACGGTGAAGCGGCCATCGCCTTCAGCGCGGGCAGCCAGGCTGGCCACCACCAGCGCAGACCCCAGCACCAACGCCAGCAGCAGCCGCTTCATCGGCCACGCCCCCGCAGCGGCTTGAGCAGGCCCCGCAGGTCGTTGTGATCCATCTCGTACATCAAGGCCAGCAGCCGTCCGATCTCGCCCTTCGGAAATCCCTCGCGCGCAAACCAGCCCAGGTAGTTGCCGGACAAGTCCGCGATCAGCGTGCCCTTGTGTTTGCCGAAGGGCATCTTGGTCGTGACGAGCTTCAGCAGGTCTTCCGGATTCATGTCTTGAGCCGGTAGCCCACGCCCGCCTCAGTCACCAGCCACTGCGGCCGGTTGGGATCGGCCTCGAGCTTCTTGCGCAGATTGGCCATGTGCACGCGCACGTAATGCACGTCCTCGGCATGGCCCGGGCCCCAGACCGCCTTGAGCAGGTGCTGGTGGGTCAACACGCGCCCCGGAGCGTTGGCAAGCTCCTGCAGCAGCCGGTATTCGATGGGCGTCAGGTGCAGCTCTTCGCCGGCTTTGGTGACCGTGCGTAACGCGCGGTCCATGGCGACGTCACCAAAGCGCAGCACCGGGTCGGCGTCGTTGCCGCCGCCGCCGTGCCTGCGCAGTTGCACGCGCACGCGGGCCAGCAGTTCGGCCACGCCAAAGGGCTTGACGAGGTAGTCGTCGGCGCCGGCGTCCAGGGCCTGTACCTTGCGGTCCTCGCCCTCACGGGCCGACAGCACCAGGACGGGCGCCTGCGACCAGCCGCGGAACTCGCGGATGAAGTCCAGGCCATCGCCATCGGGCAGGCCCAGGTCCAGCACAACCAGCTCGGGACGGCGCGTGGCCGAGTCGATCAACCCGCGTTGCAAAGTCGCCGCCTCGAAGACCTCCAGGCCTTCGCTCTCCAGCGCCATGCGCACGAAGCGCCGGATCTCCGGTTCGTCCTCGATCATCAACACGCGTGCAGCGCTCACTCTGGTTTCTCCGCCGGCGGCTGGCCGAGCGGCAGTTCCACTCGCACACAGGCACCGCCGGTCGCGACATTGTGGGCGCTGATACGGCCGTCATGCGCCTCCACGATGGCCTTGCAGATGGCCAGGCCCAGGCCGACACCGGGCGTGGCGCTCTCGCGGTCGCCGCGCTCGAACTTGTCGAAGAGCTTGTCCTCGAGGCCCGCGGGAAACCCAGGGCCGGCGTCGCTGACGTCGATCTCGACATGCCGCCCCGCCGTGCGCGCCCGGATGCGGATGGCGCCGGCCGCGTACTTGGCCGCGTTCTCCAGCAGGTTGACGAGCACGCGCTCGATCAGCACGGCGTCCAGCTCGACCAGGGGCAGGTCCGCCGGCAGATCCACGACAACATCGCGGTCGATCAAGGCTTCTTCCAGGCTGGCCAGTGCGCTGCCGACGACCTCTTGCAGCGGCAGCCAATGCCGGTTCAGCTGCACCGTGCCGGATTGAAGCCGCGCCATGTCGAGCAGGTTGCCGACCAGCGCAGTCATGCGCAGCGCCGAGCGACGCATCGCATCGGCCACCTCGGCCTGAGGCGTGTTCAGCGGCGTGAGCTTGAGCGCATCCGCCAGCCCCACCAGCGCGGCCAGCGGCGTGCGCAGGTCGTGGGACACGGCCGTCAGCAGCGAATTTCGCAGCCGCTCGGACTCGATCTGCAACGTGCTCTGCTGGGCCACCTCGATGTAGTGGATGCGCTCCAGCGAAATGGCCAGCAGCGCTGCACAGGTGTCCAGCAGCTCGCGCTCCTCGGGCGACCAGCGGCGGCCCTGCCCTTGGACGGCCAGCACGCCACGCAGCCGCATCGGCGCGGTCAGCGGCAGCATCAGGCAGGGGCTGGCCGGCAGCGTGTCGGTGCCCTGCCCTGCCGGCTGGCCATGGTCGAAGGCCCATTGGGCGACACCCAGGTCCGGCTGCACGCCTGCGCCCGGCAGCGCAACCAGCATCTCGCGGCCGGGCGTGGCCCCTGGCGGCGGCGCCAGCACGGCCGAGGCGGCGCCGAACTCGGCGCGCAGGAAGCGCGTCGCGATCTCGGCAACCTGTTCCACCACCAGCGCGGCACCGAGGTCGCGCGACATCGTGTACAGGCCGCGCACGCGCCGCTCACGCTCCTGGGCCGCGCGGGCCTGGGCCTGCAGCCCGGCCGCGAGCTGGCCGATGACGAGGCCGACGAGCAGCAGCACGGCGAAGGTGACGAGATATTGCGCATCGCCGACGGCAAACGACCCTCTCGGCTCGACGAAGGCGAAGTCGAAGGCAGCCACGCCGAGCAGCGCCGCCAGCGCCGCCGGCCCGCGGCCAAAGCGCAGCGCAACGCCAACAACGTTGAGCAGATAGAGCATGGCGATATTGGTCGGCGCCATGAAACCCAGCAACACGTGGGCCAGGGCCGTCGTCAGCGCGACGCCCGCCAGCGCCGCCGCATGGCCGCGCCAGGCCTGCAGAGGAATCAGGGCACCACGCGTCGCCGCCGCGGGCTGCTCGCGCGCACCGGTGGGCAGCGCCACCTGCAACACGTCCATCTCGTCGGCCAGGCGGCTCAACGCCTCGGCCAGGGACGGCCGGCCAGGCCAGCGCCAGGCCTGCTCGCGCCGGCCCACCACGAGGCGGGCCAGGTTGTGCTCGCGCGCATAGCCCACCAGGGCCGCGGCGACCTCGGGCGCCGACAGTTCGGCGGTGCGGGCACCGAGCGACTGCGCCAGCTCCAGCGTGCGCTGCACGCGCTGGCGGGCGGCGTCGCTCAGGCCCTGGGCCGTCTGCACGTGCACGGCATGCCAGTCCAGCCCGAGCTGCTGCGCCAGCCGGGCGGCGCTGCGCACGACCTTTTCGCTCGCCACCGCCGGGCCGATGCAGGCCAGCAGCGACTCGCGGTTGGGCCACACCGTCCCGGCGCTGTGCTCGCGCCGGTAGGCCTGCATCTGGTCGTCCACGCGGTCGGCCGTGCGGCGCAGGGCCAGCTCGCGCAGGGCCAGCAAATTGCCCTTGCGGAAGAAATTTTTGGCGGCGCGCTCGGCCTGGTTCGGCAAATAGACCTTGCCTTCCTTGAGCCGCTGCAGCAGCTCGTCGGGCGGCAGGTCGACGACGACCACCTCGTCGGC
>NZ_JBFULE010000283.1:0-6156 GCF_056400485.1 Roseateles sp. P5_B10 | reverse complement strand
CACGCCCGCGTTCAGCGGCGCGAGACCGGACGAGGGGCATCAAAACCTGCCGCGCAGGCCGATCTTGAAGGTGCGACCGTCGTACTTCGCATAGTCCATGCGGGTCTTGTTGCCCAGGCCGTACTGGCCGGTGGCATCTTCGAAGTAGTCGTAGGCCAGCGTGTTGGACAGGTTCAACCCCTCCACGCGGATCTCCAGCGAGTCGTTGATCTTGTAGCTGACGTTGGCGTCCAGGTAGCCGCGGCCGGCGCGCCAGCGGATCAGGTCGTCGCCGTTGTTCTTCGGGTTGTCGCTGTGCAGCGAGCGGCCCTTGTAGTTGTAGGACGTGCGGAATGCGAACGGGCCGTTCTCGTAGTACAGCGTGGTGCTGTATGCGTACTTGGGCACGGAGTTCACGTCGATGACGCTGCCCCCATTGGTCGTCCACACCGCGCTGTTGAACGGGTTGATGTGCGTGTAGCTGGCCAGCGCGCCCAGGCCCTTGAAGGGGTCGGGCAGGAAGGTGAAGGCCTGCTGGTAGGCCAGCTCGAAGCCCTTGAGCGTCTGCTTGCCGGCGTTGCTGTAGGTCTTCAGCGTCATCGGCAGCTTGGGATCCACCTTGCCGTTGGCGTCCTGGAAGATGGCGCCCAGCGCCGTGTCAGGCAGGCCCAGCGCGCCGAAGGTGGTTTGCACGCTGTTGCTCGTGGTGGCGTCGGTCAGTTCCTTGCGGAACAGGGCCGCCGACAGCATGCTGCCCTTCTGGAAATACCACTCCAGGCTGGTGTCGAAGTTCTTGGATTTCTGCGGACGCAGGCTGGGATTGCCGGCCGTTGCGGTGTTGTCGAACGGGTTGGGAATGACCGTCTGCGCCGCAATGATGGACAGCGCCTGGCGGCTCAGCGTCTTGCCCCAGGAGGCACGCCAGGTCAGGTTGTCGGTCAGGTCCAGGGCCGAGCTGAAGGCCGGCAGCACGCTGGTGTAGGAGCCCTTCTCCTGGTTCGGTGCATACGTGAGGCTGGCACCCTGCTGCTTGAAGTTGTCGATCAGCGTCTCGGTGCGCGCGAAGCGCACGCCGGCGTTCAGGCGCAGTTCCCGGTCGAACACCTGGCCCCGGAAGTCGGACTGCACGAAAGCCGTGGACACGTTCTCCTGCGCCTTGAAGCTCTGCGCCGGCGTGAAGGTCGCCTCCGAATTGAGGGCCAGCGGGTCGAAGGTGGAGTAGGTGTAGGCGCGGGTGAAGGTACCCCAGGCGTGCGGCCAGCCGGCACCCATGTCGAGGTTGCCGATCGGCAGCACGGAGGTCATGCCCGATCGCAGGCCTGCCGTGCCCAGCGTGTTGAGCTTGGCGGTCGCGGCGGATGTGCCGTTGCGCTTGTTGATCTCCTTGGAGGTCTCGGAATAGGCCAGGCCGGCCTTCAGGTGGCCGGTCCAGTCGCCGGCGAGGGCGTAGTCCCAGTCAGCGACGACGCGGCCCTGGTTGCTCTTGTCTGTCTCACGGGTCCAGCCGGTACCGATGCCGAAACCCTGGAAGTTGGCGGGGTCGGTGTAGCTGGTCGGCGAGGACAGCGACGGATAGACGTGATCGCTGCCGTAGTCGATGGTGGAGTCGACACCGAAGATCTGGCCGGACAGGGTGTCCTGGTAGCTCAGCGCCTTGCTGTTGTTGGTGCTCAGCTGGCCAGTCAGCACCAGTTTGTCGCTGACGCTCCAGCGGGCATTGGCGGCCACGTAGCCGAACTTGGTTTCGTCTTCGCTGTAGGTCGCTCCGCTGCTGTAGGACGTATTGCCGAAGGTGCCGGTCAGCAGGTTGGACGCGGGGTCGATCTTGACGTTCAGCGGAATGAAGCCGTTGTTGCCGCTCTGGCCCGCCGGCTTGGTGCGGTCGGTGGTACGGCTGTTGCGGATCAGCAGGCCGAAGTAGATCTCGTCGCGGGTGTTCTTCAGCTTGGAATAGAGCGTGTCCAGGCTGAAGTTCAGCGTCGGGGTCTTGAACTGCAGCGAGCCCACCAGGCCGTCGCGGGTGCGGTCATTGGCCGAACCGTAGAAGCGGTAGATGCGGGGCAGCAGTGCGTTGTCGACCTGGGCGCGGGTGTAGCTGCCGAGGTTGGCGCGCGGGCTGTCGTAGTCCAGCGCGAAGGCGAAGTTGCCCTTCACGGGACTCTGGCTGGCGCGGGCCGAGCTGTTGTAGCCACCGGTCGCCTCAAAGCCTGAGCGGTTGTTCACGGCGGCGGCGTGCGACACGCCAATCAGCGCGCCCCAGTCGCCCCAGGTGTTGGAGTACAGCGCGAAGCCCATCGGGTCCGTCTTGCCGGACGTGGTGTTGTACGACGCCGTCACGCCATAGCGGATGGTGCGCTTGGGGTTGTCGAAGGGGCGTGGCGTCTGCAGGTCCACCACGCCGCCCATGCCGCCTTCGTTCAGTTCCGCCAGCGGCGACTTGTAGAAGTCCACACGGCCGAACAGTTCGGACGCGAACACGTCGTAGTTGAAACCGCGCACCGCCGAGCCGATGGTGGAAGTGGACACGGTATTGACGAGGGCGCCATTCAGCGTGGTGACGGTGTACTCGGTCGGCAGGCCGCGGATGGAGATGCGCTGCCCCTCACCCGAACTCTCGTCACGGTTCAGGATGATGCCCGGCACGCGCTGCAGCGATTCGGCCACGTTGGCCTCGGGGAACTTGCCGATGTCCTCGGCGACGATGGAATCGCGCACGCCGATGGCCTGCTGCTTCAACGCCATCGACTTCTCGAGACTGGCGCGGAAACCGGTCACGACCACGGTCTCGAGTTTCTGGCCGTCGGGCTTGGYGGCGGCGTCTGCGGCGTCGGGCGCTTTTTCGGCCGCTTGGGCGGGCGCCGCAGCCTGAGCCGCGGCGTGGCCGTAGGCGGCGGCAAGCGCCATCGACACGGCCGAGCAAATCAGGGTTTGTTTCATGTCTCTCTCCATGCCTCAAGGGCTTTTGTCATCAATGTGACTACAAGTTGTTTTTATATCGGCGATGGCTGGATCAGCTTGCTCATCGCAGATTCATTTCGATAACAGCAATATGTGACAACGTTACCATGCGAGCCCCAAAAAAATGGGCTCATGAAACCCTCCACGGCGCCTACAGCGCAGCATGTGATCACGCTTCTTCGGCCCTTGGTTACGTTATGGTAACGTTGCCTCATCGATCTTGAAAGTTGCTTTGGTGCGACATTGCAGGATCATCACCAATGTTCTCGAAGACAGTCAGGGATGCTTGGCAATCTTGGTGACTATCAAACTAGGGGTGTCACGATCTCGCCCCGTTCAGCTTAGTCTCCATGGCGCGAAAGGAGCTATGAATAAGGCGCCGCGAGATATACAAAATTTCAGAGTCAAAGCGCATCGCAGGACGCCACCGGGAAAACATGGCTACTCCGCGCCGAATTCGACCCGGATCGGCGATGCGAYGCGCTTGCGGTAGGCCTCCACATAGCCCTGCCAGGCTTGCGCCGTGGGGATCTCACCCGACCAGTCGACCGCGGCGCCAAGGTAGTAGCGCAGCGGCTGGCCGGTCTTGGCCTTGACGAGGATCAGTTCGTTGTCGGAATCGGCCGCGTAGCCGTCTGCACCCGGCAGCAGGATGGCGACACCAAAGTCACCCGCACTGCGCTGGCGCACCCATTGCATCAGCGTGTCCGGGGCACGGTAAGCAGCGACCGTCGGCGCCTGCTCGGGATAGGCCGGCTTCTTGTTGAGACCCAACGCGACCGTGAGCGTCTGCGGCGTGGCAGTGCTGAAAGTGCTTTCGACTGTGTCGAAAAGATGGCCCGCGTCGACGGTGAATCGCTTCACTTCGCTGACCGCCACACCGCCCGCGTCCCACTTGTCGTAGGTCAACTCGAAAACGGCACGGACGGGCCCGTTCGTGATGACGCGCCACGCCGAGTAGTTGCTGCTTACGAACAGCCGGCTGCCATTCCAGATGCCCGTGCCGCCCGCGCCGCGGGTGCGGCCGACGGCGTACATATCGAGCCCTTCGCCCTCGTCCTTGTGATAGTGGTCGTGGCCCTTGTTGTACCAACGGTCGACGATGAGATAGGACGGCCGCTTGAACCAGATGTCGACACCGCTCGTGACGAGGACTTCCTTGTCGCTCCCGGGCGGCGCCGGCGCGGCCAGCGCCTGGCCGTAGGTGCGGTGCCCGATCCTGTCGTTCTCCCACGCGAAGTCGTCGAGGCGCTCGGGGACATAGCGGGCGAAGGCCTTGACGGGAAACGGCGGCGCAACCGTCGTCGTCTTCTCGACGGTGAAGCGCGCGCTCTGCTCGTTCATGGCGAAGTCATGCTGGAAGATCAGCTCCCCGTAGGCGATGCCTTCGTTCTTCGGGTCTTTCGCCAACGGCGCCACGTTGGTGACTTGGTAGGGCAGCAGGTTGCCACCGGCATCGCGCACAGCGAGCTGATGCAGCAACGCCCCGGGCAGGCGCCGTGCCACTTCGGACCAGGGGACCGCGATCGTCTCGGCCGGCCGCGCGGCCTTCAGCTCGTGCCGGACAGTGACGACCAGGCGCTCCGCCGCGCTGGCGCCCAGCGCGTTCAAGGCCAGCCAAACGGCGAGGAACGCCCGCTTCATCAGTAGCCCACGGCGTAGTCTTTGGGAAAGCGGTTGCTGCTGAACGCCTTCTTCTGCGTCCAGTCCTGCGCCGGTGCCGTCCAGTAGGAGTCGGTCGCGGGCAGGCCCAGCGCGAGCAGGCCCGCCGCGGCGATGTACATGCTGCCGTTGTTGGAGTACCAGTCCCCCAGTTCAGGCCGATGGCCGCGGAACCCGATGGTCAGGAAACCGTCCTTCGTGAAGTTGCCGGGGCCGTCCCAGATCGCCACATGCGCCGCGTGYAGGGCCGAGCGCACCTGCCCCTCCGGCAGCGATCCCGGCAGCTGCTTGCGCCAGGCCAGCAAGGCCAGCGGCTGGAACACGGCGGTGCGGTAGGTCAGCGAGCGGCCGATCGGCGGATAGCTGCCTTGCGGGCCGACGAAACGCTCCAGGTGTTCGCAATAGCGCTGCGCGCGCTTCGTGGCCTGCGCCAGCAGGTCCTCGGGTTTGGCGTTCCAGAACGGCCCCTTGCTGGCCACCAACACCTCGAGGATCTCGAGCAGCATGGGGTACATGACGTAAGAGCAGTAGTAGTCGAAATGGAAGTCCTGGCCGTCCTTGATCCAGCCGTCGCCGACATACCACTCGTTGATCTTGCGGATGGCCCCGTTCATGCGCATCGGGTCGGATTCCTCGCCGATGGACAGCAGCCAGGCCTCGTTCATCGCCGCAAACAGCAGCCAGTTGATGTAGGGCACCTCGATGCGGCGCAGGCCTTTGATCTCGGCCACGATGCGGCCTTTCGTGGCCGCGTCCAGCGGCTCCCACAACACCTTGGGTGCGCGCATCAGCGCGTTGGTGAAATAGGCCGAATCCACCAGCGCCTGGCCATGTCCCTTCCAGGTCAGGTAGTCCGGGCTCTTGGGGTCGACCGCGTTGGCGTAGCTCTGCAGCGCCTGTTGTTGCAGGCGCTGGCGCAGCTTGCCTTCGGCAGTGTCATCCGCCGACAGCGCGAGCCACGGCGAGATGCCCGAAATCAAGCGGCCGAAACATTCGAGGTAGGCGACGGAAGGGTCGCGGCCATCCCAGGTGGGGCTCAACTCGAGCGAAAACTTCTTCTTCAGCTCGCCCCTGGACATCAAGCCCAGCACCGGTTCGGCCATCTGGCGCAGCAGGTTGAGCATGTAGGCACGCTCCTGCCCAGGTGCAGCGGCAGTTGAGGCAGTCGCCGCAGCTGCCGCCTCGCTGGTGGCCAACAGGGCCGGCACGGACGGCCCCAAGGCCGCAGCGCGCATGAAATTTCGACGTTGCACTTTGTCTCCTGGCTGCGCCGTTATTTGTCGAGCAGACGGACCATTTCAGCCCCCGCCAGCAGGAAGGCGCCGACGCCGAAGTGCGACGTGGAATTCTGGTCTACCACCTGCCCCGGAATCGCGCGGTCGCCGATCGGCTGCACATACCCCAGCTTGCCGTCGGGCTGCAGGGCCACGGTCGTCAGGTAATGCCAGCCGCGCTGCGCCGCGGGTAGATACCGGTCCCGCGGCAGCAGGCCATTGTTGATGCCCCACAGCAGCCCGTAGGTGAAGAAGGCCGTCCCGCTGGTCTCGGGGCTCGGGG
>NZ_JBFULE010000282.1:0-6187 GCF_056400485.1 Roseateles sp. P5_B10 | reverse complement strand
ACATCCTCCATGGCGCCGGTCGCGCCTTGCGCGACGCCCACGATACGGTCGCCGACCTTCAACTGGCCCGACAGGCTCGCGGGCCCTCCTGGCACCAGCTCCCGGACGGTGGCGTAGTCGTCGATCTGCGTCAGAAGCGCGCCGATGCCCACCAGGGACAGTCGCATGGAGATGCCGAAGTTTTCCGCGGCGCGCGGTCCCAGGTAGTTCGTGTGTGGGTCGATCGCCATCGTGTAGGCATTCATGAAGGCCTGGAAGGCGTCGGCGCTTGTGATCTTGCCCAGGTTCTTCGATGCGCTTTCGTAGCGCTTGTCGAGAATCTTCACGATGGCCGGGTCGTCCCTGCCGGCAAGCTTGAGCCGCAACCACTCGTTCTTGACGCGCTTGCGCCAGAGGTCTTGGGACTCTGCCTCGGTCGCAGGCCAAGGCTGATCCTTGCGCTCGACCGTCAAAGATTCGTCTTGCCCGAAATCGAACCCCTTCTTGAGCAAGGTGCGGCCATAGGTCAGCCGCTCAGCCACCCGGCGTTCGTACAGGTTGAAGACCTCGAACGGCACCCGCAGGTCCTCAGCCAGGATCGCGTCGTCGAGCAAGATGCGGTCGCCTGACAGGCGATCGATGTCGGACTGCAGGAAGTACAGTTTCTCCGGATCGAGCGCCTTTAAATACTGGTCGAAGATCCTGGCCGACAACGCGTCGTCGAGCGAGAGGGGTCGGTAGTGGTAGCGAGACAGCAGGTCCGCAGCCAGATGGGCCGACTTGGCCTGCTGTGCCTCCGGCTTCAGCATCTGCGGGAAAGCCGCCGCGGAGCCTTCGGCAACAACTTGGGTTGCAGCCGTCAGCACGAGCACGAATGAAATCAGCGCTTGCTTCAATGTCACTTAATCCATTTGAACCAAAACATAGTCACAGGCCAGGCTTGACCAGCAACGATCGACGTCTGACCCGCCGGTCAGCGGCGGCTCTCATCCAAATCATTTGATGGACGTCCCCACGTTGACCTGCCCGGCCTCGATGGTRCCATGTTGCCTGGTCYGAGCACCGGGCGCGACGGAGACGGTCGTGCCGGCATGCGATTGCCGCCGCTCAGCCCGAGCGCGAGAAAGGGCGACGGCCGTTCTTGCAAGCCATTCAACTCAATCGTTCGCGGCGGTGGGCAAAACGGCCGGAGGCGAAGCGTCGATCCTCCCCACGTAGAAGCTGCCGTCGTAGCCGAGCCGATCTTTCGGTGGCCGCAACGAAATTGAATACCGCGCGCCTCGCTGCGTCGGCATGGATAGCACTACATGCGGCTCACACTGGCTGGCGGCGCAGTTCCAGGCCGTCCCTTGGTCGTACTCCGCCACGAGGGAAATCGGGTGGAGGTCACGTAGCAGAAAGCCCATGGGCTCCATGGCCGGATCGAACATGTTGCCTTTGACCAAACTGGTGTGGAGGTCTCCCGTCAGCACGACGACGTGAGAGAAAAGCCCCGTAGCGGTCAGCGCACGGACGTTGCGGCTCATCGTTAGGTCGTCCCCGTCGATCGCGCGGACTGTGATCTTGCGAGTCGGCGTGGCTTTGTTGTGCTGCCGCACCTCATCGAGCAGCACAAGCATGGCCATGCTGGTACGCCCATCCTGTTCATGCGCGGGCTTTGACCAATCGCGGGAACCGAGCAACGCCTTGCGTGCACCGCCCCGGCCGTCGCTATCAAGGAAAGCGTCGATTGCCGCTTGGTTTTCCTCTGGCCATTCGAGCGCGAGCGCCACGCTTCTCGCCTGAGCAGCCAAGTTGCAGACATAGGCGCTTACGAAATCCGGTATCTGGCGCGTGCCGTGCAGTTCGCCCAATAGGAGCAGAGAGCTGTCACGCAGGCGCTGGGGAATATCGACAGTCGTCTTGCATGGCGCACCATGCGCAATTCCGGTGAACGCTGCGGCGCTCAACAGAACGAGAAGTGTTTGGCGAGAGAACATTCAGGCTCCAGGGCTATGAACCGACGAAGGTAGGAACGCGCACTTGCGACCTATCCAAAATCGTAGAGCGCGAACCGTTTGTCTCCGTTGGCTCTTTTCACCTTCCGCGGACAGTCTGGCTACGGTTCGTGGCGGCAAGGTCAACAGCATGGCTCGCGGATGGATCGGACACTGGCCACAATCCCAACATGCTAGGCGTTGCGTCTTCAAAGCAGTTGTTTCTACCCTTCGCAGGCCGCTTGTCCGGTTCGCTGTCTGGTGTACGCAGCTCAGCGATGCTGCTGGTCGCGCTGGTCGCACCTCTTTACTGCATCGCGGCGCCCGGCGATGACGCCGCTGGCGCCGGCCCGGTACCCTTAAACCTCAAGCTGCCCCGCTCTCCTGCTCGGGCGTTCGCGACCACCAAACCAAGCGACGCCCCAGCGGCATCCGAACATCGCGGACTACGTCTTGAGCCGCGAAAATCCATAGTCGAGCGGGGCGTCGAAGGCAGTCGTGATGCGCTGATCGCCTGTCAGAACGGCGCCTATCCCGGCGCGACTGTTGCGGCCCATGGTGTGCAGGTCAATGGTGGCGACTCTCAGCCGGGGCACTGCTACCGGTTCTGACGTTTGGAATCGGTTCATCTGCGTCTTTCGCTTTGAGTCGCTCCATCTGCCGGTCGGCAAGCTTTGCGGCGAACGGCGGCAATCAGCCTGAATCCGCCGTCGGTGCTGCAGCGGTTGCCGTCGCTCGCGTCAAAGGGCCAGGTTCAGGGTGCGCGGCATGAAGCAGTCATCGACTCATCGGACTTCGCCGCTCCTTCGATGCCCGATGTAGGGCGCGCAGCGGTCATCCAGCCTCGCGGGCGGCGGTTCACATCGTCAATTATTGGTAGTGGTTCCAGGCATCGGCCTACACGTGCGGCGCKGTGACCTCGGTACGGTGCGGTGAATCGACCCACCTCGTGAGCCCGCCATGCCGACCTTGTCACTTTCACCGCTGAAGATGGCCGCCGCGCTGCTGTGTTGCGCCTGCGTCGCGTCGCCGGGCGTTGCCGCCACGCACCGCGCCCGCGCCACCTCGTCGGCGGCACCGCAGACGCTGGAGGCGTTCAACGCTGCGTCGCTGGTGCCTGGACACGGTCACGCGGTGGGTGCCCACGCGGTCGCCCGCGCCCAGGTGCTTCTGGATCGGGCGTGGTTCTCACCGGGCGAGATCGATGGCCACCAGGGGCGAAACCTGCAACGCGCGCTGATCGCGTTTCAGCGAGCCAGGGGTCTGAAAGCCACCGGCCGGCTCGACGCGGCCACCGCAAAGGCGCTGGAACAGGGCGATACGGGCGGTGCGTTCACGACCTACACCATCACCGACAAGGACGTGGCCGGCCCCTACACCCGCACACCCGCCGACATGGCCGAGCGCGCCAAGCTGAGGTCGCTGGACTACGAAACCATCGGCGAGGCGCTGGCGGAGCGCTTCCATCTCAGCGAGTCGATGCTTGCGTCGCTCAATCGTGGCCGGGCGAAGGATTTCAAGGCAGGCGACGAGTTGATCGTGCCCGACGTCTCCGCGCGTCCGCCGGTCGGCGGCGCGGCGGTCAGGATCGAGATCGAGAAGAGGGCCAAGACCTTGTGGGTGCTCGGCGCCGATCGCAAGGTGCTGGGGGCGTTCCCGATCAGCATCGGCGGGCCGCAGGACCCGTTGCCGCTGGGCGTGCTGAAGATCGTCAGCGAGGTGCCGAACCCGACCTTCACATACAACCCGGCGCTGCTGAAAAACGCCCCCAAGGACGCGCAGAAGGCCGAGGTCGCGCCGGGCCCCAACAATCCCGTCGGTAACACGTGGCTGGGGCTGAGCAAGCCGCACTGGGGCATCCACGGCACGCCCAACCCCGCGCAGTTGGGCCGTGAGGAAACCAACGGCTGCATCCACATGACGAACTGGGACGCGCAACGTCTGGCCAAGCTCGTGAAACCGGGCTTCGAGGTCGACATTCGGCCCTGACTTCGGCTGCAAGGCAGGTTGCACGCAATGGCACTCCTACCGCCTCGCCACGGCGCGTCCCACGCGGCAATGGCCTTGCTGCTGGCCTGCGCCAGCGCTTGCAGCGAGCGCCGCGCGCCAGTGCCGCCGCCAGTCCAACCTCAGGTGACCGCGCCGGCGGTGCGGGTCGAGACACCCGCGGTGCCTTCGTCCTGGCCTGCAACGGCGGTCACACCCGCGTCAGGCCCGGTGGACGTCGCCGTCACGCCTGCCGACATCGCCGACCTGCAGGGCCGCGATTTGTCCATTCCGCTACCTGGCGTGTGGGCTGCCACCCTGACGGATACCTTCGGCGACGGCCGCACGAAAGGTGCCCATGAGGCACTGGACATCCCGGCCCCGATGCGCACGCCGGTGCTGGCGGTGGAGGACGGCGTGGTGGCCAAGCTGTTCACCAGCCAGCGCGGCGGCCTCACGGTTTACCAGTTCGACCCCGCGTCGCGCTACGCCTACTACTACGCCCACCTCGACGGCTACGCGCCGGGCTTGGTGGAAGGCCAGTCGCTGCGCCGTTGCCAGTTGGTCGGCTACGTGGGCCTGACCGGCAATTCGCCGGCCGGTGCACCGCACCTGCACCTGGCGATCTTCAAGCTCGAGCCGAAGCCACGCTGGTGGCGCGGTGCGCCGGTGAATCCGTACAACGTGCTGCGCGGCTCGCGGCCTTGCTCTGCGGGCGGCTAAGCCAGCACCACTCGCTCAGTCCCTGACAGCTAAGCCAARGCCGGGTTGCCGACGATCTGCCGCAGCACCCGCTCCTCCAGCTCCGCAAACCCTGCCGCCGTGCGCGAGCGCGGCCGTGGCAGCGAGACGGTYGCATCCAGCGCGATGCCGCCRCGGTCKATCAGCAGCACGCGGTYGGCCAGGGCCACGGCCTCGGCGACATCGTGGGTGACGAGCAGGGCCGTGAAGCCGTGATGGCGCCAGAGCTGCTCGATGAGGCGGTGCATCTCCAGCCGGGTCAGCGC
The DNA here is from genome assembly GCF_056400485.1 of Roseateles sp. P5_B10. Taxonomy (NCBI): domain Bacteria; kingdom Pseudomonadati; phylum Pseudomonadota; class Betaproteobacteria; order Burkholderiales; family Sphaerotilaceae; genus Roseateles; species Roseateles sp. P5_B10. The sequence goes on along the minus strand of NZ_JBFULE010000282.1, from coordinate 1,239 downwards.
ATCTAGCGCGCCCAGCGGCGAAGACGGCCCTGCTCACTGCGGGCCGAGCGAACCGCCATCGCTTCGTGCGAGCCATGCGGCGGGCCGAGCAGGGGCGGCTCGTTCACCCGGGTGAATCCGCACTGGTCCGGCGGGGGATTTGAAACTTACATTCCCCATATCGCCGCCTGACGCCGCCGTACGGTGGGCGGTTCAGTCCAACAGGTTTATCCGCCGCCGCTATGCCGACACTTCTTCCAACCTCGCCTGGTCGGCGGATAAACGCTATTCGTTAGCCGTCTTATGCCCATATCAGCAGGCCGAATCTACGCCCTCGCTGCATTCAGCGTAGCCGCACTATTGCTGTATGTTTGGCTCTTCCAGAACTCAGTTCCTTTTGCGCCATTCACACTCGTCGCCTTGAGTGTCGGCGCCGCAATTGCGTCCGGAGCGTCGCGGCACGCACTTCTTCCAGAACACAAGACCGTTCCTGGTCTTCTCAGCCCCGCTCACGTTCGGCTTTACCTCCCCCGCCGTGCCTATCTCGGCTTCTGGCTTTCTCTCTTCTTGCTCTTCGGCCTCTTCGCCGCCGGGTTGTTTGCCCTCGGCAATCCTTCCCGTGAGCCATCTGCGGCGTGGCTACTACTTTTGTCAGGCTGGTGGTTCTTCGAGTTCTACTTTGCAGCGGCTATGCTCATCGTCGGCGTTGTTCCCGTCACCAATTCACCCCACATGCAATGAGAGCTTCAATTAATCATTCGCTGCAGCGGACGGATTCGCTGTCCGCTTAGCTCCCACGCTGGCCATCACCATGAAGCGATTGGTCTTAGTCTGCGTAGTCGGCCTCCACTGTATGGTTCAGGGAACGACGCTGCCGCCGATTGAAGTCTCTCAGCTCTTTCAAGATGCGGACATCGTCGCTTTGGTGGAGGTGACGTCTGGTGAGACGATTGGCACGGGCGAGAAGTCCTGCGGCGCCAAGTACTCGGCCTTGATAGTCGACGGATTCAAAGGCGCTTCAGCCGGGGCAACTATTGAGTTTGGGAACTACTACGGCTACGAAATTGGAAATCGCTACGTCCTGTTCCTTGTGGGGCCTGGGAGCAGGCACGAGCCAGTGATGAGTGCCAATTCCATGCATCGCGACGCTGAGGCCGAGCACGAGAAGCGGTGTGCCTCCCGCCTTCGCAGGAACACCGTGATGCACAGCGGAAACGGTGCATTGAGAGTTCATTGGGTTGCTGACTTCCAATACAAGGA
>NZ_JBFULE010000281.1:0-6188 GCF_056400485.1 Roseateles sp. P5_B10 | reverse complement strand
CCGCCTCAGCCCCAATCTGCGCTCGCCGCTGACGGTGGCCGGCCTGGGTGTGAAGGAAGGGGACTTCATCCTCGCCATCAACGGCCATGAGCTGATGGAGCCGACCAACATCTATTCGCTGCTGGAAAATACCGTCGGCAAGCAGGTCGTCATTGCCATCGCTCGGGACGCCGCCGGCAAGGGTCGCCGCGAGATCACCGTCGAGCCCATTGCCAACGAGAGCCTGCTGCGCCGCTGGGCCTGGATCGACGGCAACCGCAGGAAGGTGGAGCAAAAGAGCGGCGGCAAGATTGCCTATGTCTACATGCCCGACACCGCGGGCCAGGGCTTCGAGCACTTCAACCGCATGTTCTTCGCGCAGATCGACAAGCAGGCGCTGATCGTCGACGACCGCCGCAATGGCGGTGGGCAAGCGGCGAACTACGTGACGGAGCTGCTGTCGCGGCCGTATCTGGGCAGCTGGAAGGACCGTGACGGCCTGGTCTTCGACACGCCGGGCGGTGCCATCTACGGCCCCAAGGCCATGCTGATCGACCAGGACGCCGGTTCGGGTGGCGACTTCATGCCCTATGCCTTCAAGCGCGTGGGCCTGGGGCCGCTGATCGGCAAGCGCACCTGGGGCGGCCTGATTGGCATCTCGGCCAACCCGCCGCTGACCGATGGCGGCTTCCTGACCGTGCCCTTCTTTCGTTTCTACACACCGGATGGCGAATGGCGCATCGAGAACGAGGGCGTGTCGCCTGACATCGACGTCGAACTCGACCCGGCGGCCGTCAACGGCGGCGATGACACGCAGCTGGATGCGGCGATTGCCGATGTGATGAAGCGCCTGGAGGGGTGGAAGCCGATCCAGCGCAAGGCAGCGCCGAGCGCCGCAACCTTGGGCCGCTGATGAAAGCCTGGGCGGCCCTGTCCCTGCGGGGCCGCCTGTTCCTGCTGGCGCTGCTGCCGCTGCTGGCCTCCCTCGCGCTGATCGCGCTGGCCGTGCGCCAGCAGGAAAGCGAGCTGGCGGCGCGCGAGCATGCGCTGGTGCGCGCCAGCTATATGGACGCGCGGCGCACCGAGCTCAAGCATTACGTCGACCTGGCGGTCAGMACCATCCAGCCCTTGCTCGGCCAGCCGGGCGGGCCCGAGAGGGCGCTGGCCATCCTGTCCTCGCTGGACTACGGCCGCGACGGCTATTTCTTCGTCTATTCGCTGGACGGCCACGTGCTGATGCATTCGCGCCAGCCCGAGCTGATCGGGCAAAACCTCTGGGAGATGCGCGACCCGAAGGGCCGGCCCACCATCCAGCAGCTCATCAATCAGGCCAAGGCCGGCGGCGGCTATGTCGAATACCTGTGGCGCAAGCCGTCCAGCAGCCTGCTGGCGCCCAAGCTGGGCTATGTCGTCACCGTGCCGCAGTGGGACTGGATGCTGGGCACGGGCCTGTACCTGGACGGCATCGAGGCCACGATGGCCGAACTGGAGCGCGGCGCGCGCCAGAACATCACGGCCACCATGCTGTGGGTGGGCGCTGTCGCCGTCTTCGGCGTCGCGCTGATCAGCGCCGGTGCGCTGGCCCTGAACCTGAGCGAGCACCGCAGCGCCGAGGCCAAGCTGCGTGCCCTGGCCCGCCAGGTCGTGCAGAGCCAGGAGGACGAGCGCGCACGGCTGGCGCGCGAGCTGCATGACGGCGTCAGCCAGGCGCTGGTGGCCACCAAGCTGCTGATCGAGTCCGCCCAGCACGAACCCAAGGGCGCTGCGCGGCTGCAGGAGCTGGCCTTGAAGCGCCTGAACAGCACGCTGGCCGAGGTGCGCCACCTGTCCCACGCGCTGCGGCCGGCGCTGCTGGACACCCTCGGCCTGCCTGCGGCACTGCAGCATCTGGCGGGCGAGTTCGACGCTGCCGGTGGCACGCATTTCTCGGCGGCGGTTGAGGGTGAGGAGGTGGGCTTGCCCGAGGCCGTGAACACGGCCCTGTTCCGCATTGCCCAGGAAGCGCTGAACAACGCGGCCCGGCATGCCCACGCGACGACGGTGAGCGTGCTGCTGCGTTTCGAGCGCGACGGTGGCCTGGCGCTGGAAATCAACGATGACGGCCAGGGCTTCGACGCCGACGCCGCCCAGGCCGCAGCCGACCGGGGACTGGGCCTGCGCAGCATGCGCGAACGGGCGGCCGCCCTCGGTGCCCGCCTGAGTCTCTTCGCTTCGCCCGGCATGGGCAGTCGCCTCACGGTCAAACTAGCGGCTTCCGACCTGGCTCGCGCTGCTGCATGACCCCGACACCCATCCGCATCCTGCTCGTTGACGACCACCCGATGGTGCGGGAGGGCCTGGTTGCGCGCCTGGCAGCCGTGCCGCGCTTCGAGATCGTTGGTGAGGCCGGCGGGCGCGCCGAGGCCCTGGAGCAATTGGCGCGCACGGCGCCCGACGTCGTGCTGATGGATGTGGGCTTGAAGGACGGCAACGGCATCACGCTGGGCGCCGAGATGCTGGCCGCCCGGCCATCCATCAGGCTGCTGATGTTCAGCATGTATGACAACCCCGAATACGTGCAACGTGCGCTGACCGCCGGTGCGCGAGGCTATGTGCTCAAGGATGCGCCGGCGACCGAGATCGTGTCGGCGATCGACGCGGTGGCCGCGGGCGGCACCTTCCTGAGCGCTGCAGTCTCAGGCCGGCTATTCCGCGGCCAGGCCCCCAAGCCGGTGCTGACGCCGCGCGAAAGCGAGATCCTCAGCCTGCTGGGGCAGGGCGCGTCGAGCAAGCAGATTGCCCGCGACCTGGACCTGTCGGTGCGCACCGTCGAGGCCCACCGCCAGAGCATCAAGCGCAAGCTGGAGCTGGACGGGCAGGCGGAGCTGATCCGGTATGCGGTCGAACATGCGAGAGAAGCCGGATTGAAATGACTCGCGTGTTCGCGCAAGAGCGGCCCGGAAAAGGGACTTGATCCCCCTAGATTGCCATGCTAGAAGCGGGCACTTTTCGTACCTGGCACAGCGGTTTGAAATGACCCGGCGCCGGGCGAAACTCACTCCTAATTTCTGAATCGGGCGGGACCATGAGTGTCGACATCGCGCAGCAACCTCGCAGAAAGCGCGCCAACCCCAAGGCGACCATTCCGGCCGCTACGGCCGATGTGTTGAATGGCGGCGCCGAGCTGAGCGCTCCACGCTCGCGCCAGATCCTGGCGGCGTTGTCCGCACTGCGCGACGGCGACTTCACGATCCGCCTGCCCAACAGCTGGGACGGCATCGACGGCCAGATCGCCGCCGCCTTCAACCAGATCACCGCCCAGGAGGCGCGCATCGCCTCCGAGGTGTCGCGGCTCTCCGCCACGGTCGGCAAGGAAGGCCGGCTCAAGCACCGCATGTCGATGCCGGGATCGCTGGGCGGCTGGGCCATCAAGGTCGAATCGATCAACACGCTGATGGACGACCTGGTGCGGCCGACCGCCGAGATCGCGCGCACCATCGGCGCGGTGGCCAAGGGCGACCTGAGCCAGTCCATGGAGCTGGAGGTGGACGGCCGCGAGCTCAAGGGCGAGTTCCTGCGCTCCGCGCGCCTGGTCAACACCATGATCGACCAGCTGTCGGTGTTCACGAGTGAAGTGACTCGCGTGGCGCGCGAGGTGGGCACCGAGGGCAAGCTCGGCGGCCAGGCCCAGGTGAAGGGCGTGTCGGGCGTCTGGAAGGACCTGACCGATTCCGTCAACCAGATGGCCGGCAACCTGACCGCCCAGGTGCGCAACATCGCCGAGGTGACCATCGGCGTGGCCAACGGCGACCTGTCCAAGAAGATCACCGTCGACGTGCGCGGCGAGATCCTGCAGTTGAAGGAAGCCACCAACACCATGGTGGACCAGCTGCGTTCGTTCGCGTCCGAAGTGACCCGGGTGGCCCGCGAGGTGGGCACCGACGGGCGCCTGGGCGGCCAGGCGGTGGTGCCCGGCGTGGCGGGCACCTGGAAGGACCTGACCGACTCGGTCAACGCGATGGCGACCAACCTGACGGCCCAGGTGCGCAATATCGCCAACGTGACGACGGCCGTGGCGCGCGGCGACYTGARCCGCAAGATCACSGTGGAYGTGAAGGGCGAGATCCTGSAGCTSAAGGAAACCATSAACACSATGGTCGACCAGCTCARCGSCTTCKCSTCCGAAGTGASCCGCGTGGCSCGCGAGGTGGGCACCGAGGGCAAGCTCGGCGGCCAGGCMSMGGTGCCCGGCGTGGCCGGCACMTGGAAGGACCTGACCGACAACGTCAACTCGATGGCGTCCAACCTGACGAACCAGGTGCGCAACATCGCGGACGTGGCCACGGCCGTGGCCAGCGGCGACTTGTCGAAAAAGATCACCGTGGAGGTGAAGGGAGAGATTCTTGCCCTGAAGAACACCATGAACACCATGGTCGASCAGCTCRRCGSCTTYGCCKSCGARGTGAGCCGYGTGGCGCGCGAGGTGGGCACCGACGGMAAGCTCGGCGGCCAGGCMCAGGTGCCCGGCGTGGCCGGCACCTGGAAGGACCTGACCGACAACGTCAACTYCATGGCCTCCAACCTGACCGGGCAGGTGCGCAACATTGCCGAGGTGACGACGGCCGTGGCCAACGGCGACCTGTCCAAGAAGATCACCGTGGACGTGCGCGGCGAGATCCTGGAGTTGAAGAACACCATCAACACCATGGTCGACCAGCTCGGCGGCTTTGCCTCCGAAGTGACTCGCGTGGCGCGTGAGGTGGGTACCGACGGCAAGCTCGGCGGCCAGGCGCAAGGCCGCGGCGTGGCCGGTATCTGGAAGGACCTGACCGACTCCGTCAACGCGATGGCGACCAACCTGACGGCCCAGGTGCGCAACATCGCCGACGTGACCACCGCCGTGGCCAACGGCGACCTGTCCAAGAAGATCACGGTGGACGTGCGCGGCGAGATCCTGGAGCTGAAGAACACCATCAACACGATGGTCGACCAGCTCAACGGCTTTGCCGGTGAGGTCAGCCGTGTGGCGCGCGAGGTGGGCACCGACGGCAAGCTCGGTGGCCAGGCCCAGGTGCCCGGCGTGGCGGGTACGTGGAAGGACTTGACCGACAACGTCAACTCGATGGCGTCCAACCTGACGGGCCAGGTGCGCAACATCGCGGACGTGGCGACGGCTGTGGCCGGCGGCGACCTGTCCAAGAAGATCACGGTCGACGTGAAGGGCGAGATCCTGGAGCTGAAGAACACGCTCAACACGATGGTGGACCAGCTCAACGGTTTCGCCTCGGAAGTGAGCCGTGTGGCGCGCGAGGTGGGCACGGACGGCAAGCTCGGCGGCCAGGCCCAGGTGCCCGGCGTGGCAGGTACCTGGAAGGACCTGACCGACAACGTCAACTTCATGGCTTCCAACCTGACGGGCCAGGTGCGCAACATCGCCGATGTGGCGACGGCCGTGGCCAGCGGTGACCTCTCCAAGAAGATCACTGTGGAGGTCAAGGGCGAGATCCTGGCGCTGAAGAACACACTGAACACCATGGTGGACCAGCTCAACGGCTTCGCGTCCGAAGTGAGCCGCGTGGCGCGCGAGGTGGGTACGGACGGCAAGCTCGGCGGCCAGGCCCAGGTGCCGGGTGTTGCCGGCACGTGGAAGGACCTGACGGACAACGTCAACTTCATGGCTTCCAACCTGACGGGCCAGGTGCGCAACATCGCCGAGGTGACGACGGCCGTGGCCAACGGCGACCTGTCCAAGAAGATCACGGTGGACGTGCGCGGCGAGATCCTGGAGCTCAAGGACACCATCAACACCATGGTCGACCAGCTCAACGCCTTCGCCGGTGAAGTGACCCGCGTGGCGCGCGAGGTGGGTACCGAGGGCAAGCTGGGTGGCCAGGCCCAGGTGCCCGGCGTGGCCGGCACGTGGAAGGACCTGACCGACAACGTCAACTCGATGGCCTCCAACCTGACGGGCCAGGTGCGCAACATCGCCGACGTGACCATCGCGGTGGCCAATGGTGACCTGTCCAAGAAGATCACCGTGGACGTGCGCGGCGAGATCCTGCAGCTGAAGGAAACCATCAACACCATGGTGGACCAGCTGCGCGCCTTTGCGTCCGAAGTGACGCGTGTGGCGCGCGAAGTGGGTACCGAAGGCAAGCTCGGTGGCCAGGCTGCGGTGCCTGGCGTGGCGGGGGTCTGGAAGGACCTGACCGACAACGTCAACTCGATGG
>NZ_JBFULE010000280.1:0-6201 GCF_056400485.1 Roseateles sp. P5_B10 | reverse complement strand
GCGTCGGGCAGGGCCACGTCCAGCACGTCAGCCAGCAGGGGCGTGACTTCGGCGAACTTGTGGCGGTAGCGGGCCCGGTTTTCGACCACATGGGCCTCGTCGCCCCAGGCCGCGATGCTGGCCGCCTGCACGATGGGGCTCATGGCGCTGCCGTGATAGGTGCGGTAGAGCAGGAACTTCTTCAGCAGGGCCGCGTCGCCGGCCACGAAACCCGAGCGCAGGCCCGGTACGTTGGAGCGCTTGGACAGGGACGTGAAGGCGATCAGGTTGCGGAAGTCGGGGCGGCCCAGCCTGGCAGCGGCCTCAAGGCCTCCCAGGGGCGCCTCGTCACGGAAATAGATCTCCGAATAGCACTCGTCCGACGCGATGACGAAGCCGTGGCGATCGCTCAATTCGAACAGGGCCTGCCATTCCGACAGCGGCATCACCGCGCCGCTCGGGTTGCCCGGCGAGCAGACATAGAGCAACTGGGTGCGCGCCCAGGTCGCGTCATCGATCTGGCGCCAGTCGACGGCGAAGTTGCGCGTCGGATCGGAATTGGCGTAGGCCACCTCGGCACCGGCCAGCAACGCGGCCCCTTCGTAGATTTGATAGAAGGGATTGGGGCAGACGACGGTGGCGCCGGGTCGGCTCGAGTCGACGACGGTCTGGGCGATGGCAAACAGCGCCTCGCGGGAGCCATTGACGGGCAGAACCTGCGTGGCCGGGTCCAGCGTCAAACCGTAGCGACGCGCGATCCAGCCAACGATGGCCTCGCGCAGGGCCGGCGTGCCGGCAGTGGCCGGGTAGCCCGCCAGGCTCTTCATCGAGTTGCTGATGGCCTCCGCGATGAGGGCCGGCGCGGCATGGCGCGGTTCGCCGATGCCCAGCGAGATGGGCGCGAGGTCGGGATTGGGCGTGATGCCGGCGGTCAGCTCGCGCAGGCGCTCGAAAGGATAGGGGTGCAGCCGGTCGAGCCGCGGATTGACGGGGAAACTCATGCAGGCATGATAGGGCGCAGCCCGTGATCTGCAGCCTGGGGAGGCATGTGATGAAACGCTGTTGGCTGATCTGCGCGCTGCTTGCCGCAAATGGCGCAGCCCTGGGCCAGGCGGCCTGCCAGAAGGTCGTCGTGACGGCGGACCCCGAGTACCCGCCCTATGCCTGGTATGACGGCCAGACGCTGCGGGGGGCCAGCGTAGACGTCGTCCTGGCGGTGCTGCAAGCGATCAAGTTGCCCTATGAACTGCGCTATGTCGGGCCGTTCGTGCGCGTGCTGCAGAACGCGCGCGTCGGCGAGGTGGACATCGTCACCGAACTCAAGCGCAATGCCGAGCGCGAGCAATACCTGGCCTTCGCCGACACGCCCATCTTCACCAACCCTTCGTCGGCGTTTGTGCGAGCCGGGCAAAACCTGAAGTTCACCAAACGCGAAGACCTGCGCGGGTTGCGCGGCGGCGTCACGCATGGCACGCGGTTCGGTGACGGGCTGGACGAGTACATCGAGGCCAATCTCAATGTCGAGGCAGGGCCGGGCATCAAGGAGAACTTCCTGAAGCTCGACGCCGRCCGCATCGACTACTTCATTTCGCCACRTTACCCGGCGCTGTCCCATCTGATCACCAGCGGCAACGAGGGCAAGTACGTGGCGCTGAAGCCCCATGTGGCCGAGGCGCTGAACTATGTGGGCTGGTCACGCCGAAGCGCCTGCCTGGGGCGGCTGCAGGAGTTCGATGCCATGCTCAAGCGCTATCTGTCCACCTTGAACGCCGGCCGCATCGTCGATGACAACCAGGACGCTTGGCGGCGCAACCCCATCATGAAACGCTGATCAGCCCAGCATCCCCGACTCAAACCCATGGGCCGGCAGGTCCACGCGCTGCGCGGGCGTCCAGCCGGGCTTGCGGTGCTCGGCCACGACATTGGTGTAGATGCCGCCGCGCACATACCACTTGGCCGTGATGCGGATGAAACGCGGGTCGGTGACCTTGATGATGTCGTCGAGGATGGTGTTGGTGACCTTCTCGTGGAAGGCGCCCTCGTTGCGGTAGCTCCAGAAGTACATCTTCAGGCTCTTGAGCTCCACGCAGAGTTCGTCCGCAATCATGTCGATCGTGAAGTGGGCGAAATCGGGCTGGCCGGTCAGCGGGCAGTGGCAGGTGAACTCGGGCACCTGGAACTGGATGACGTAGTCGCGTTCCGGGTTCGGATTCGGAAAGACCAGGATGTCCTTGCTGGGCTTGGTGGGCGGGTTCTTGGGCACCTCGCGCATCTTGGGTTTCTTCTTGGCGGCGGGGGCGGAGGCGGACTTCTTGGTAGCCATGATGCAGGGTCAATCAGAGAGGGTGCGAATGCTATCATCCGACCCCGTTGAAGCGCCCCTGAAAGGCGCTTTTCTTTAGCCAAATCAAGGGCTTACGCGCGAGCTTCATGCGGCTGAATTCGATCAAGCTGGCCGGCTTCAAATCCTTTGCTGAACCCACGACCTTCCAGTTGCCTGGGCAACTCGTCGGCGTCGTCGGGCCCAACGGCTGCGGCAAGTCCAACATCATGGATGCGGTGCGCTGGGTGCTGGGCGAGAGCAAGGCGAGCGAGCTGCGTGGCGAGTCCATGCAGGACGTCATCTTCAACGGCTCGGGCAACCGCAAGCCCGCGGGGCGCTCCAGCGTGGAGCTGGTGTTCGACAACCAATCCGCCCGCGCCGGCGGCCCGTGGAACCAGTTCACCGAGATCGCCGTCAAGCGCGTGCTGACGCGTGACGGCACCAGCAGCTACTTCATCAACAACCAGCCGGTGCGCCGCCGCGACGTGCAGGACGTCTTCCTGGGCACGGGGCTGGGGCCGCGGGCCTACGCCATCATCGGCCAGGGCACCATCTCGCGCATCATCGAGAGCAAGCCGGAAGAGCTGCGCCTGTTCCTGGAAGAAGCGGCCGGCGTGTCCAAATACAAGGAACGCCGCCGCGAGACCGAGAACCGTCTCAAGGACACCCGCGAGAACCTGACCCGCGTCGACGACATCCTGCGCGAGCTGAACGCGAATCTGGAGAAGCTGGAACGCCAGGCCGAGGTCGCGGCGAGCTATCGCAGCCTGCAGGACAGCGGCACGCTGAAGCTGCACCAGCTGTGGTTTCTGAAACTGCGCGACGCCGGCAACGAGGCGACGCGCGTCAAGGCGGCACACGCCGAGGCGCTGAATGCGCTGGAGTCGCGCACTGCCGAGCTGCGCGCCGTCGAGGCCACGCTGGAAGAAGTTCGCCAGGCCCACTATGCGGCGGGCGACGAGTTGCACGCGTCACAAGGCCGCTACGCCGAGGCCCAGCTCGAAGTGAGCCGGCTGGAAGAGCGCATCCGCTTTGTCGTCGAGAGCCGCAACCGCGCACAGGCCCGCCTGGCCGAGTTGCACACGCAGGACGGCCAGTGGCGCGAGCGCGTCGAGCAGGMCAAGGCCGAGCTGGAAGGCATTGCCGAGCAGATTGCCGGCGCCGACGAACAGAGCGAGATCCTGGCCGCCCAGGCCGAGGAACAGCAGGCCCAGCTGCCGCAGAGCGAGGACGCMGTGCGTGCCGCCCAGGCCCGAGCCAACGAGCAGCGTGCCCTGGTCGCCCAGGTGCAGCAGCAGATCCAGGTGCTGGCCGCCGAGAGCCRCAGCGTGGACGAGCAGGCGAAGGCGCTGCGCCAGCGCGAGGACAAGCTGACGGCCGAGTCGCGCGCGCTGGGTGCTCCTGATCACGAAGCCCTGGAAGCCCTGCGCGAACGCAGTGCTGCAGCCGACGAGGCGCGCGATCTGTCCGACGCTCGCCTGCAGGAATTGGCCGAGCAGGTGCCGCAACTCGAAGAGCAGCGCCGCAACGCCCAGCAGGACACTAACGCCCAGCTCGCCCGGCAGTCCGACCTGACCGCTCGGCTCGAAGCGCTGAAGGCCCTGCAGGAGAAGGTGCAGACCGAGGGCAAGCTCAAGCCCTGGCTGGCCAAGCATGGCCTTGATGGCTTGCAAGGCCTGTGGACCAAGCTGCACATCGCCCAGGGTTGGGAGAACGCGCTGGAAGCCGCGCTGCGCGAGCGCATGGGCGCTTTGAGCGTCGGCCGGCTGGACACGGTGCGTGCCTTCGAGGCCGACTCGCCGCCAGCTCGCCTGGCTTTTTATTCGACGCCGAGCGGCTCCATCGCCAACACGCACGAGACGCTGCCCAAGCTCAGCGAGTTGCTGCGCCTGAACGACGCGGGCCTGTCCGCGCTGCTGAATGACTGGCTGGAAGGCGTCTACACCGCGCCGACGCTCGATGACGCGCTGGCCGCGCGCGGCAAGCTGAYGCACGGCGAGCTGATCCTGACGCCGGCCGGCCACGCCGTTGGCCAGTTTTCGGTCACCTTCTACGCGCCCGACTCCGAGCAGGCCGGCCTGCTGGCACGCGCCCAGGAGATCGAGCAGCTGACGACGGCCCAGCGCGCCCAGAACCTGATCGCCGACGAGGCTCGCCTGTCGCTGAGCCGCATCGAGCACCAGTTCAACGACGCCAATGGACGGTTGACGACGCTGCGCCGCGAGGCCAGTGAGGCGCAGACCCGCGCCCACCAGATCCACGTCGAGCTGCTGCGCCTCTCCCAACAGGCCGAAGCCAGCCAGCAGCGCCGCAGCGTGCTGGATGCCGAGTTGGCCGAGATCGCCGCCCAGCAGGAAGGCCTGCAGGAGCGCCGCGCCGTCGGCGAGGCCCGCTTCGAGGAACTGGACATCCAGCTCGGCGACGCGCAGCAGCGCCACGCGGAGCTGGAAGACGGCACCATCGCCGCCGAGCGCAAGCTGGCTGATGCGCGCGAGCAATTGCGCGCGCTGGAGCGCCGCTCTCAGGAGGCGCGCTTCGCAACCCAGACGCTGGCTGCACGCCGCGGCGAGCTGCAGCGTGGCATCGAAACTGCAGAGGCGCAGATCGCCACCGTCGCGACCTCGGCTGCCAGCCTGCAGGGCGAGTTGGACACGCTGAACGACGCTGCGGCGCAAGCCGGGCTGCAGGACGCGCTGGCCGTCAAGGTCGAACGCGAGCAGGCCTTGGCCGCCGTGCGCGCCAACTACGACGACCTGAGCCTGCGCCTGCGCAAGGCCGACGAGCAGCGCATGGGTTTCGAGCGCAGCCTGGACCCGCTGCGCGAGGCCATCACCAAGCTACAGCTCGAGGAGCAGGCCGCCCAGCTCGGCGGTGCGCAGTACCGCGAGCAACTCGAAGCGGCGGCCGTCGACCTGGAAGTGCTGGCCAAGTCCATCGAAGACGGCGCCGTCAAGCTTTACGGCCTGCAGGGCGAGATCGATCGCATCAACCGCGAGATCGCGGCCCTGGGCGCCGTCAACCTCGCCGCACTCGATGAGCTGACCACGGCCCGCGAGCGCAAGACCTTCCTCGATTCGCAATGCGCCGACCTGAACTCGGCCATCAAGACGCTGGAAGACGCGATCCACAAGATCGACCTGGAGACGCGCGACCTGCTGGGCTCGACCTTCAACCAGGTCAACGACCACTTCGGCCGCATGTTCCCCGAGCTGTTCGGTGGCGGCGAGGCGCGCCTCGTGATGACGGGCGACGAGATCCTGGACGCCGGCGTGCAGGTCCTGGCCCAGCCGCCGGGCAAGAAGAACAGCACCATCCACCTGCTGTCGGGTGGCGAAAAGGCGTTGACGGCGATTGCCCTCGTGTTCGCGATCTTCCAGCTCAACCCGGCGCCCTTCTGCCTGCTGGACGAAGTGGACGCACCGCTGGACGACGCCAACACCGAGCGTTATGCGCGCCTCGTCACCAAGATGAGTGCGGGCACGCAATTCCTCTTCATCTCGCACAACAAGATTGCGATGGAAATGGCTGAACAACTGATTGGCGTGACCATGCAGGAGCAGGGTGTGTCGCGCATCGTGGCCGTCGACATGGACAAAGCCCTGGCGATGGCGGAGGCGGCATGAACGTTTCGTTGACCGAACTTCTGGCCATCACGGGTGGCGTGGTGCTGATCGGCGTCATCGCCCAGGGCGCCTGGGCCGCCCGCAAGGCGGGGCCGAAGCGCGCCGTGCCGTCGTTGGAGGAGCCGCATTTCGACGCGCCGCCCGTGACGGCGGAGGCGACTGCCGAGGCCGAGGCGCTGGAAGCGACGCTGCCCGCCGTGGCCCGCCCGCTGCGCCGGCCGTCGGCGCGGATCGACGCGCTGATTGACGCCATCGCGACCATCACCGTCGAGGCTC
>NZ_JBFULE010000279.1:0-6201 GCF_056400485.1 Roseateles sp. P5_B10 | reverse complement strand
TCCACCCACTGCACCGCGGTTTCCTCGCCGGCCTGAGGGGGGGCTTCCAGGAAATGCTTGCTCACGCCCGGCTCCAGCAGATCCAGAGTTCGCGCGGGCAGCATCATGTGAACACCCAGCACGGCCACGGTGAGCACGATCCCTCCCATGAGGAATCTGATGCTGGTCAGGTCAGATTGCACGCCATCAAACTTCGGCATTTGCGTCCTGTGCACTCTAGAGCCAAAGGCGGGCGCCGGCACAACGAAGCGCTCGCCTCACGGGGCAAATCGCCGTCGACGGCAATCCATGAAAAACGCGGCCTGGCCAACTGTCGCGAATCGGGTCAATGGGCGCCAGCGCCTTCGATAATTGAAATTGGTAAGGCCAATTTAACGATTTATGCCATGTTCGCCTACACTGGTCAGACCTTCAATACCCTGACCATCGTGAGTGACTTCCACGCCCCTTCCGCCTGCCTGACGGGCAAGACCGTTCTGATCACCGCAGCAGCACAGGGAATCGGACGTGCAAGCGCCCTGGCCTGCCTTGCGGCGGGTGCCGAGGTGATCGCCACGGACATCCAGGAGAGTGGCTTGGCCGCGCTGGCCCGGGAAGCGGCGTCTTCGGCGCTGCGTACCGAGGTTCTCGATGTCCGCGACACCCTGTCGGTGCAGAGCCTGGCCGGTCGGTTGCCTGCTCTGCACGGGCTGTTCAACTGCGCCGGCTTCGTGCATCACGGCACGGTGCTCGACTGCGACGAAGCGGCCTGGGACTTCAGCATGGACCTGAACGTGAAGAGCATGCTGCGCACGCTGCGCGCCTTCCTCCCGGGCATGCTCGCAGAGGCCGCACGCCACGGCGGCGGCGCCTCGGTGCTGAACATGGCATCCATGGCCTCATCGGTAAAGGGCTTTGCGAACCGCTTCGCCTACGGCACGACCAAGGCGGCCGTCATCGGCTTGAGCAAGGCAGTCGCTGCGGACTTCGTCAAGCAAGGCCTGCGCTGCAATGCCCTTTGCCCCGGCACAGTGGACACACCGTCCCTGCGCGGGCGGATCGCTGCGGCGGCCGATCCCGTGCAGGCCGAGAAAGACTTCATCGCCCGCCAGCCCATGGGCCGGCTGGCCACCGTCGACGACATCGCTCCGCTCGTCGTCTTCCTGCTCAGCGACGCGTCGCGCTTCATCACCGGGCAGGCCGTTTGCGTTGATGGCGGCGTCACGATTTAAGGCGCGTCATTTCGGCATATCTCCCGATCCGTCAATAACGAACTTCCCATGAAACTCCTTCGCTACGGCCCTGTTGGCCAAGAACGCCCCGGCCTGCTCGATGACAACGGCCGCGTGCGCGACCTCTCAGGCCTTGTCGATGACGTTGCAGGCAACGTGCTGACGCCCGCCGGCCTCGCAAGGCTGCGCGATATCGACCCGACGGACCTGCCACTCGTCAGCGGCACGCCGCAACAGGACCTGCGCCTCGGCCCCTGCGTCGGCCGCGTCGGCAAGTTCATCTGCATCGGCCTGAACTACGCCGATCACGCTGCCGAGTCCGGCTTGGCCGTGCCGACCGAGCCCGTCGTCTTCGCCAAGTGGACCAGCGCCATCTGCGGCCCCGATGACGCGGTGCAGATCCCGCGCGGCTCGCTCAAGACCGACTGGGAGGTGGAGCTGGGCGTCGTCATCGGCGAAGGTGGCCGCTACATCGAGGAAGCCGACGCGATGAAGCATGTGGCCGGCTACTGCGTCGTCAATGACGTGTCAGAGCGCGAATGGCAGCTCGAGCGCGGCACGCAGTGGGACAAGGGCAAGGGTTGCGACACCTTCGGCCCCATCGGCCCCTGGCTCGTCACGGCCGACGAGGTGGCCGACCCGCAGCAGCTGGACCTCTGGCTGGAGATCGACGGCCGGCGCTTCCAGAACGGCAACACGCGCACCATGGTGTTCGGCGTTGCGCAGATCGTCAGCTACCTGAGCAAGTTCATGAGCCTGCAGCCCGGCGACATCATCTCCACCGGCACGCCGCCCGGCGTCGGCCTGGGCCAGAAGCCGCCGCTGTACCTGAAGCCCGGCCAGACCATGCGCCTGGGCATCCAGGGCCTGGGCGTTCAAACGCAGAAGACCGTCGCAGCATGACCACCCGCATCACAGGCCTGCGCACGGTGGATGTGCGCTTCCCGACGTCGCAGCACCTCGACGGTTCGGACGCGATGAACCCCGACCCGGACTACTCGGCCGCCTACGTCATCCTTGAAACCGACACGCCGGGCCTGGAAGGCCATGGCCTGACCTTCACCATCGGCCGTGGCAACGATATCTGCTGCCGCGCCATTGAGGCCATGCGCCACCTGGTTGTCGGCCTGGAGCTGAGCTGGATCGCCGCCGACATGGGCCGCTTCTGGCGCCACGTCACGTCGGACAGCCAACTGCGCTGGATCGGGCCCGACAAGGGCGCCATCCACCTCGCCACCGGCGCCGTCGTCAATGCCGTATGGGACTTGTGGGCCAAGGCCGAGGGCAAGCCGGTGTGGCGCCTGGTGGCCGACATGAGCCCGGCCGAGCTGGTGCGCTGCATCGACTTCCGCTACATCACCGACTGCATTACACCCGACGAGGCGCTGGCGCTGCTCACCCGCGCAGCAGAGGGCAAGGCCGAGCGCCTGGCCACGCTGGAGCGCGAGGGCTACCCCTGCTACACGACCTCGGCCGGCTGGCTGGGCTACCCCGACGACAAGCTGCGCCGGCTGTGCCAGGAGGCTGTGGACGCGGGCTTCAACCACGTCAAGCTCAAGGTCGGCCGCGACCGCGAGGACGACATCCGCCGTCTGCGCATCGCCCGCGAGGTGCTGGGGCCGGACCGCAAGCTGATGATCGACGCCAATCAGGTCTGGGATGTTCCCGTGGCCATCGACTGGCTCAAGGACCTGGCCTTTGCCAAGCCCTGGTTCATCGAGGAACCGACCAGCCCCGACGACGTCGAAGGCCACCGCGCCATTCGGCAGGCCATCGCGCCCATGCAGGTCGCCACCGGCGAGATGTGCCAGAACCGCATCCTGTTCAAGCAGTTCATGATGCGCGGCGCCATCGACGTAGTGCAGATCGACAGCTGCCGCCTGGGCGGCGTCAACGAGATCCTGGCCGTCATGCTGATGGCCGCCAAGCACGGCCTGCCCGTCTGCCCGCATGCCGGCGGCGTGGGCCTGTGCGAGTACGTGCAGCACCTGTCCATGATCGACTACCTCTGCATCGCCGGCACGCGTGACGGCCGTGTCATCGAGTACGTGGATCACCTGCATGAGCACTTCGTCGACCCCTGTGTCGTGCGCGGCGCGGCCTACATGCCGCCCGAAGCACCGGGCTTTTCGATCACGATGAAACCGGCCTCGCTGGCGCAATACCGGTTCGGGGGCTGAACTCGCCAGAACCGTTCCAGCACCAACGCGCGGCCTTGAAAGAGACCGCGCGATTTGCCTTTTTCCGGATAGGTCCACGTCATGAAGAACCGATCTCTGTCAACGATGCTGGCCTGCCTGTGCATCGCCCTGACCCCAGCGCGCGCGAGTGCGCAGGACGAGGGCGAATGGCATTCGCTGTTCAATGGCCGCGACCTTTCCGGATGGACCGTGAAGATCAACAAGCGTCCGCTTGGAGACAACTACGCGAACACGTTTCGGGTGGAAGACGGCGTGATCAAGGTCAGCTATGACGGCTACGGCAAGTTCGACGAACAGTTCGGCCATCTGTACTCCAACCTGGCCTACGCCAATTACATCCTTAGGCTCGAGTACCGGATCACGGGCACTGCCGTTGCAGATGCCCCACCCTGGGCCAAACTCAACAGCGGCGTGATGATCCATTCACAGTCGCCCTGGACGATGGGGCTCAACCAGGCCTGGCCTGCCAGCATGGAATTCCAGTTCCTCAGCGCGGGCGCAACGGCGGGCCGCCAGACGGGAAATGTGTGCACGCCTGGCACCAACCTCGAGATGAAGGGCCGGCTGGTGACAGACCACATCATCGAGTCGACCTCGAAATTGTTCCCCCTGGATGAGTGGGTAGCGGTGGAGGTCGAGGTTCGAGGCAACGAGGAAGTCGTCCATCGCGTCAATGGCGTCGAGGTCCTGCGCTATCAGCATCCCCAGCTTGATCCCAGGGAGGACAGCGCAAAGGCCCTGCTGGATGCCGGTGCTCCCCTGCAGTTGTCATTCGGCCATATCGCGCTGCAGGCGGAATCGCAGCCCGTATGGTTTCGGAACATCAGGATCCGATCCCTCCCCGCCACTTCCCGGACCGGGCAACAGGGTCCGGGAGTGCCTCGGTGAAATCTCCTGCTGCTGCCGTGACTCGCGGCCTGCGATGACGAAGCCGCGCTCCCCTATTTACTTTGTCCATCGCCCCAACTAACATTGGTCATACCAAAAACACAACGACAAGTTGTGGTCCGACCACGAAAGTTCATCAGGGAGAAGTGCCTTGCAGGTCGAAGCCGCCGCGAGCCAACAGCTCCTCAAAGTCATCAATCGCATGGCGCTCGTCAGGCAACTGTGCGCCAAACCAGGTCAGTCACGAGCCGATCTGGCTGCTGTGGTGGGCCTGACCAAATCCACCGTCGGCCTGCTCGCCCGTGAATTGATTACCGAGGGTTGGCTGGTCGAGCGCGAAATCGTCCCGACAGGCGACATGGGTCGCCGCCCCACGCCCTTGTTCATCGATCCAACCCGACTGCTGCTGCTCGGTGCCGAAGTCGGCGTCGACTCCGTGCGCGTGGTTGCCACGTCCCTCACGGGCGAGATACGTGCAGAAACTGTCGCCAGCTACGGTGCCATTCGCTCGGCCAAGTCGTGCATTCGAGTACTCGCCGCATCGCTGCTGAAGGTCTTCGGGCAGCTCGCCGCCAGCGAGCAGGCGCTGGGTATCGGTGTCGGCTTGCCCGGCGGCGTCGATGCAGCGCGTGGCGTGCTTCGATTCGCGCCCAACCTGGGCTGGCGCGATGTGCCATTCGCAGCACTGCTGGCCGAAAGACTGGCTGACTCCCCGCTGGCACACGTGCCGCTCTTCCTTCAGAACGAAGCTGCTGTCGCCGCGGTTGGCGAAGTGGAGTTCAACTCCTCGACCGCAGCGGACCCATTGCTCTACGTCTCCATCAGCGAGGGCCTCGGTGCCGGTGTCATCGTCGGTGACCGGCTGCTGACCGGCAACCGAGGTTTCGCTGGCGAAGTGGGGCACACCGTGCTGCAACTCGATGGTCCGCGTTGTTCCTGCGGGCGCCRGGGCTGCGCGGAGGCGCTGATCTCGATGGGCGCCATGCAGCGGGGCTACGGCAGGGGGACGGAAATGACCTCGCTGTCTCGGATACGCAGCCATCTGTTGGGGAACGACCCTGAGACCCAGAATGCCGTCGCCTCCGCCGGACGCTACCTCGGCGTGCTGCTGCAGAACCTGTCTGCCACTTACGACCCCGCGTGCATCGTTCTCGGTGGCGCCGCGATCGAGCTGGGGGAACCATTCCTGAAGCCGGCGCTGGATACGCTGAACGCCTATGCCGCTGCAGCCGGTTTGCCACCGCCGATCGTGCGCACGTCGCGCTTCGGCGTCAACGCCGTCGCTGTCGGCGCTGCAGCGCTGGCACGTTATCGACTGACCCGCCCCGCGTTACCTCTGGCTGACGGTGGAACCATTTTTCTTGAAACAGCGGAGGCTGCTTGATGTTTCTCGGCATTGATCTGGGCACCTCGGAAGTCAAGCTGCTGTTGCTTGACGACAGCGGTCGCATCGTTGGTACCGCAGGCAGCGCATTGACGCTGTCGGCACCGGAACCTCTGTGGTCCGAGCAGAACCCATCCGACTGGTGGCGCGCGACGGGCACCGCCGTGGCCCAATTGCGCACGACCCACCCGACCGAATTTGCCGCGGTGCGCGGCATCGGCCTGTCCGGCCAGATGCACGGCGCGGTGCTGCTGGGCGCTGACGACGCCGTGCTGCGCCCGGCCATCCTGTGGAACGACGGCCGCAGCCACGCCGAGTGCGGCGAGCTGACGGCCGCCGCGCCGCGCCTGCACGACATCGCCGGCAACCTCGCCATGCCCGGCTTCACCGCCCCGAAGCTGCTGTGGGTCAAGAAGCACGAGCCCGAAGTCTTCGCGCGGGTGGCCAGCGTGCTGCTGCCCAAGGACTGGCTGCGCCTGCAGCTGACCGGCGACAAGGTCTCCGACCCGTCGGACGC
>NZ_JBFULE010000278.1:0-6211 GCF_056400485.1 Roseateles sp. P5_B10 | reverse complement strand
GTGCGGCGCCTGCACATCATCGACGCCTGCCAGGCCTCGGACCTGCCCGAGAGCTTCAAGTACGAGCGGAACCTGGGGAGCGGCGAGCACGTCCGCAACATCCGGGAGGGCGTGAGTTTCGAAATGCTGTTCGAACGCGTGGAGCAGACCGTCAACAAGGCCGTGGCACGCATGACCCTGCTGAGGTGGGCCTTGTTCCAATTCCTGATCGGCAACTGCGACGCGCACGGTAAGAACTTCTCGTTCTTCGTGCGACGCGAGGGACTGGACCCGGCGCCCTGGTATGACCTGGTCAGTGTGGTTCAGTACGCAGGCATCGACCACCAGTTGGCCATGGCCTGGGGCGATGCCTTCTCGCTGGAAGAGGTAGGAGCGTTTCAGCTGGCCGACTTTGCGCAGCGATGCGGGGTCGACAGGAAGCTACTGAAACGCGAGGCCGCACGGCTGGCCAAACTGGTGGTGGAACACGCGCTGGCACAGGCCTTGGCGGACGACTACATCGACGACAGTGAGCGCGCCTTTGCAGGCCAACTCCGTGATTTCGTCGTGGGACAGGCTACCCGGTTGACCAAGCTCGCTGACGAGGCGTCCAAGATGAAGCCTGAGTTTCTGTGACGCCTTGGAGTTCGCGGCGCTGACCACAGGGGCACAGAGGCACCGAGAAGCAGCCTTCATGCCTTGCCTCTGTGCCTGCGTGCCTATTTGGTTTGCCTTTGAGCTCCATCTCAAGGCGCCACCTCGCACTGCACCCCCGCTTCCGCTAGCAGGGCTGGAAACGGCGCTGGCGGCACCTGGTCGGTGAACAGCATGTCGACCTCGTCGAGCCTGGCCAGCTTGACCATGGCCGGCCGGTTGAACTTTGAATGATCAGCCGCCAGCCACACCTGCCGCGAGTGCTCGATGATCGCCCGCGCCACCTTGACCTCGCGGTAGTCGAAGTCGCGCAAGGTGCCGTCGTCCTCGATGCCGGAAATGCCGATCAACCCGATGTCCACCTTGAATTGGCTGATGAAGTCCACCGTCGCTTCGCCGACGATGCCCCGGTCGCGGGACCGCACCACGCCACCCGCCACGATGACCTCGCAGGCGGGGTTGTCGCTCAGGATGGCGGCGACATTGAGGTTGTTGGTGATGACCCGCAGGCCCTTGTGGTTCATCAGCTCGCGCGCAACCGCCTCGGCTGTCGTGCCGATGTTGATGATCAGCGAGCAGTCTTGCGGCACGACCGCCGCGATGGCGCGCGCGATGCGCTGCTTGCTGTGCTCGTTGAGCTGCTGGCGCTGCCGGTACGCGATGTTCTCGGTCGTCGAGGTGGGCATGCGCACGCCGCCGTGAAAGCGCGCGAGCAGGCCCGAAGCGGCGAGCTGCTTCACGTCGCGACGCACCGTTTGCAGCGTCACGCCGAACTGTTCCGCCAAGGCCTCCACCGAGACCGCGCCRCGATTGCGCACCTCCTGGATCAGCAGGGCTTGTCGAGGGTTGGGGATCATGCGCGCAAGGCTGGGTTCAAGTTTGGAGGTTCAGCGTAAAGGCGCGCCGAGATGTTCCATAGGGGTGGATTTGCTCTTGCGCAGCGTTCGCTTGTGGCTTAAAAAGAAAAACTTCGAACGCATACGAACAAAATCGAACATCCATGGCGCGACTGCGCGGCGACCACTCACGAAGATCGGAGACAGCTTGAACGACTCCCCGACGGGCGTGACTCAACCGGCCGCATCTCCCGTCCACCCGAGTGCAGCGCAAGCTTGCGACGTGCTCATCGTGGGCGGTGGCATCAATGGTGCCGGCATCGCGCGTGACCTGGCCGGGCGCGGCCTGTCGGTGGTGCTTTGCGAGAAGAACGACCTGGCCGCCCATACGTCGTCGGCATCCACCAAGATGATCCACGGCGGCATCCGGTACCTGGAGTACTACGACTTCCTGCTGGTGCGCAAGGCGCTGGCCGAGCGTGAGGTGCTGCTGCGCAGCGCCCCGCACATCAKGCGTCCGCTGCGGCTGGTGGTGCCCCACGACCCGAGCATGCGCCCGGTGTGGATGATGCGCATCGGCCTGTTCCTCTACGACCACCTCGCGCGACGCGAGTTCCTGCCCGGCTCACGCACCATCAGCCTGCGCGGGCACGCATTGGGCGCCCCGTTGAACCCGCGCTATTCCCGTGCCTTCCTGTACTCCGACGGTTGGACCGACGATGCCCGGCTCGTGGTGCTCAACGCGCTGGATGCCGCCGAGCGGGGTGCCCAGGTGTTGACCGGTTGGCGCTGTATCGACGCCCAGCGCGACAGCACCCATTGGCAGGTCACCCTCAAAGACGGCGCGGGCACCGTCCGCCTCGTGCGCGCCCGCGCCCTGGTCAACGCCGCGGGGCCGTGGGCGGCGCAGTTCCTGAAGGAGCACGCCCACGCGCAGGCATCGAAGATCAAGCCGCTGCGGCTGGTCAAGGGCAGCCACATCGTCGTGCCCAAGCTGTTCGACCACGACCACGCCTACGCGCTGCAAGGCGCCGACAAGCGCGTCATCTTCATCATTCCCTACGAGGGCGACTACACGCTCATCGGCACCACCGACGTCGAGCACAAGGGCCCGGCCGGCGACGCGAAGATCGACGACGACGAGATCCGCTACCTCTGCGAGCAGGCGAGCCGCTACATGGTCAAGCCGGTGGCGCCGGGCGACGTGGTGTGGAGCTACTCCGGCGTGCGTCCGCTGATCGAGGACGACGCCGAAGATCCCTCGGCCGTGACCCGTGACTACCTGCTCGAGCTGGACACCGACGGCCCGCCCTTGCTGACCGTGTGGGGCGGCAAGATCACGACCTTCCGCAAGCTGGCCGAAGACGCGGCGGACGGGCTTTGCAAAGGCCTGGGCTTGAAGACGGCCGCGTGGACCGCAGGCACCTGGCTGCCCGGTGGCGACCTGAGCGCCTGGATCGGCCCGGCCACCCGGCCCGACGTCGACTTCGCCCGTTTCGAACAGAAGCTAGGGGAGCGGCACCCGGCGCTGCCGGTCAAACTGCGCCATCGGCTGGCGCGTTGCTATGGCGCTCGCATCGACAGGGTTCTTGGGGCCGAAGGCCTGGGTGAAGAGATCGCACCGGGCCTGCACGAGGGCGAGCTCGTCTACCTGCACGACCACGAATGGGCACGCACGCCCGACGACGTGCTGTGGCGCCGCACCAAGCTCGGGCTGCACATGAGCGAAGCACAGCGCCGGGACGTCGCCCGCTGGTGGGCGACGCGCTGGCCGGGTGAAACGACAACGACAAGCATTGGAGACAGCGTGAGGACGACGACATGGAGTTGACGCTGGAGCGGGTCGGCAAGGTGGTGGGCCCCGAGACCCATCTCTACCCACTGGACCTGAAGCTCGCGCCGGGCGCCGTCACGGTGCTGCTGGGCGCCACCCAAGCGGGCAAGACGACCCTGATGCGCTTGATGGCGGGGCTGGACAAGCCCACGCACGGCCAGGTCCACGTGGACCGCCAGGACGTGACCGGCATGCCGGTGCGCGAGCGCAACGTCGCCATGGTGTACCAGCAGTTCATCAACTACCCGTCGATGACCGTGTACGACAACATCGCCTCGCCGCTCAAGCTGCGCCGCGAGAAGAACATCGCCGGCCGCGTGCAGGAGCTGGCCGCCAAGTTGCACATCGAGCCCTTTCTCTCGCGCCTGCCCGCGGAGCTTTCGGGTGGCCAGCAACAGCGTGTGGCGCTGGCCCGCGCCCTTGCCAAGGCCGCGCCCTTGATGCTGCTCGATGAGCCCCTGGTGAACCTGGACTACAAGCTGCGCGAGGAACTGCGCGACGAGCTCACGCAGCTCTTCGCCGCGGGCGACTCCACCGTGGTCTACGCCACCACCGAGCCCACCGAGGCCTTGCTGCTCGGCGGCTACACCGCCGTGATGGACGCCGGCGAAGTGCTCCAGTACGGCCCCACGGCCGAGGTGTTCCACCGGCCGCGGTCGATCCGCGTCGCGCGCGCCTTCAGCGACCCGCCGATGAATCTCATCGCCGGCAACGCCACCCCGTCGGGGGTGAGCCTGCCGGCGGGTGTGCAGGTCACGACTCCCCTGCCCGCCACCCGCAGCGCCGCGCTGACCCTCGGCGTGCGCGCAAGCGCGCTGCACCTGCAAAGCCGCCCGGGCGACGTGGCGCTTCCCGGCACGGTGGAGCTGGCRGAAATCTCGGGCTCCGACACCTTCGTGCACGTGGAGACCCCGGTGGGAGAACTGGTTGCCCAACTGACCGGCGTGCACTTCTTCGATTTGGGCGCCAGCCTCACGCTGTACCTGAGCCCTGGCCAGGTGTACGTGTTCGACGCCAGCGGCGAGCTGCTGGTGGCGCCGAGCAAGGAGCTGACCTGATGGCCCGCATCGAACTCGACCTGGCTCACGCCTACCGCCCCAACCCCCAGCAGGACGAAGACTACGCGCTGCTGCCGCTGAAGATGGTCTTCCGCGATGGCGGCGCGTATGCGCTGCTCGGCCCCTCGGGCTGCGGCAAGACGACGCTGCTCAACATCATCTCCGGCCTCGTCACGCCGTCGCAGGGCACGGTGCAGTTCGACGGCGTCAACGTGACGCGGCAGACACCCCAGCAGCGCAACATCGCCCAGGTGTTCCAGTTCCCCGTCATTTACGACACGATGACGGTGGCCGAGAACCTGGCCTTCCCGCTGAAGAACCGCGGCGTGCCGCGCGACAAGATCAAGCAGCGCGTGGGCGTCATCGCCGAGATGCTGGAGCTGAGCGGCCAGCTCGACACCCGCGCCGCCGGCCTGGCGGCCGATGCCAAGCAGAAGATCTCGCTCGGCCGCGGCCTGGTGCGCGAGGACGTGAGCGCCGTGCTCTTCGACGAGCCGCTCACGGTGATCGACCCGCATCTCAAGTGGCAACTGCGCCGCAAGCTCAAGCAGATCCACAAGGAGCTCAAGCTGACGCTGATCTACGTCACCCACGACCAGGTCGAAGCACTGACCTTCGCCGAAGAAGTGGTGGTGATGACGCGAGGCCGCGCGGTGCAGATCGGCTCGGCCGGCCAGCTCTTCGAACGCCCGCAGCACACCTTCGTCGGGCATTTCATCGGCTCGCCGGGGATGAACTTCCTGCCGGCAGATGTCGTCCCCGGTGCACCCGCCGGTGCGACGAAGCTCGGCGTTAGGCCCGAGTACGTGACGCTGACTGAGCCCCACGCGGCCGGCGCATTGCAGGCCGTCGTCACGCAGCGGCAGGACGTCGGCACCTACTGGCTCGTCACCGCCAAGGCAGGCGACAGCGTGATCCGCGCGCGCCTCAGCCCCGACCTCACGCCGGCCGCCCTTGGCGAGACCGCGTGGTTCAGCGTCAAGGGCAGCCACACCTGCTATTACAAGGACGAGGAGTTGATGGCATGAAGCCGGTCAATCAGAAGGCGTGGTTCCTGATCCTGCCGGTCATCCTGTGCGTGGCGTTCTCCGCCATCCTGCCGCTGATGACGGTSGTGAACTATTCGGTGCAGGACATCATCTCCCCCGAGCGCCGCGTGTTCGTCGGCACCGAGTGGTTCAAGGCGGTGATGCGCGACGAGGACTTGCAAGGCGCACTGCTACGCCAGGTGGGGTTCTCGCTGTCGGTGCTGCTCGTCGAGATTCCGCTGGGCATCTGCCTGGCGCTCTCGATGCCGGCTCAGGGGTGGAAGTCCTCCGCGGTACTGGTGCTCGTGGCCATCTCGCTGCTCATCCCGTGGAACGTGGTCGGCACCATCTGGCAGATCTACGGCCGCACCGATATCGGCCTGATGGGCGCCGCGCTCGCCTGGCTGGGCGTGGACTACAGCTACACCGGCCATGCGACCGACGCCTGGCTGACGGTGCTCGTGATGGACGTGTGGCACTGGACGCCCCTCGTCGCCCTGCTTTGCTTCGCCGGCCTGCGCGCCATCCCCGACGCCTACTACCAGGCCGCGAGCATCGACGGCGCCAGCAAGCTGTCCGTCTTCCGCTTCATCCAGYTGCCCAAGCTGCGCGGCGTGCTGWTGATCGSCGTGCTGCTGCGCTTCATGGACAGYTTCATGATCTACACCGAGCCCTTCGTGCTGACCGGCGGTGGCCCCGGCAACGCGACGACCTTCCTGTCGCAGTACCTGACGCAGAAGGCCGTGGGCCAGTTCGACCTCGGCCCTGCCGCGGCCTTCTCGTTGATCTACTTCCTCATCATCCTGCTGCTGTGCTTCATCC
>NZ_JBFULE010000277.1:0-6222 GCF_056400485.1 Roseateles sp. P5_B10 | reverse complement strand
CGGCAGACCCTTGCCATCGTTGACACCGGCGCGCAGCCAGGCCATCGCCTGCGCCAGGGCCTGCTCGATGACCCAGTCGCCGATCTGCACGGCCAGGCCGGTCGCCTCGACCAGCGGCAGGAAATGCGCCGGTGCGAGCAGGCCGCGCTCGGGGTGCTGCCAGCGCAGCAGGGCTTCCACACCCATGACCTGGCCGCTGCGCAGATCGATCTGCGGCTGGTAGTGCAGCAGCAGTTCATTGCTGTCCAGGGCGCGTTGGAGTCGCGCGACGGCAATCATGCCGGCCTCATCGCGCTGGTCCAGCGTCGGGTCATGGAACTGGATGCCGCCGCGGCCTGCATGCTTGGCGCGGTAGAGGGCGTGGCCGGCGTGGCGCAGCAGCGTTTCCGGGTCGGCGTCGTCCTGGGGATAGAGGGTGGCGCCCATGCTGGCGCCGATTTCAATGGCCAGGCCGTTGCCGACACGGTTCTCGCGGATGGCGACCGGCGTGGACAGCACCGCCAGCAGGCGGTCGGCGGCGCGCTGGGCCTCTTCGGGCGTCTGCACGCGCATCAGCACGGCGAACTCGTCGCCATGCAGCCGGGCCAGCTGATCAGCGGTATCCGGCGCGGCGCCACGCGAGCCGCGCAATGTGGCTTGCAATCGGCCGCTGAGTTGAAGCAGCACGGAATCCGCGACAAGCTGGCCGTGCTCCGCGTTGACGCGGGCGAAGTCGTCGAGGTCGATGAGGCCGACAACGAGCCTGAAGCCGTCGCGGTTGGCCGCGACCAGGGCCAGCTGCAGCCGCCGCATGAACTCGTCGCGGTTGGGCAGGCCGGTGGCGACGTCAAAGCGCAGGCTGCGGCGCAGCAGGTCCTGCTGGCGCAGGCTCTCGCCGAGGTCGGTCAGGCTGAGCAGCCGCCACCTCGGGCTGACGCCGTCGGGCTCCGGCACGGGGCTGAGTTTGGCCGAGAAGACGTGTCGGCCGCCGTCCTCAAGCTCGGCCTGCAACTGGCCGCTCCATGACAGGCCATCATTCAGCGCTGTCTGCAGCTCGGCGGTCTCGTGGCCACTGCGCTGCAGATTGGCGATGCTCAGCGGTGTGGCCGGCCGGCCGACGAGAGCCTCGCGCGGTGCATGCAGGATGTCGCAATAGGCTGAGTTGACCTCGACGACGCGCCACTGCGTGTCGATGACAGCCAGACCCTCGCTGGCCTGCTGGAAGAGGGTGGCCGACATGCGCTCGCGTTCCTCGGCCGTGTGGCGCCAACTGACATCCGCCAGCGTTGCGATGAGACCACGCGCGCGGCCCTGGCGGTCGCGCAGCGGGACATGGGCCTGCAGCTCATGCCAGCGCCAGTCGCCGCCGTCGGCCGCCAGCCGCAGCGACACACCCAGTTGGTTGAGCTGCGGGTCGGCCAGCAGCTCGCGCAGCGCACGGCGCACCGGTTCGCGGTCGCGCGGGTGAGCCAGGCGTACCCAGTCCAGCGGCGCAGTGCCGGCTGCGGTGCCGTCGACGGGCGTCGTCAGGGCCTGCCAGCGCGCCGACGCATGGCGGCGACCCTCGGGCAGGCGCCACTCGGCCAGGGCCAGGCCCTGGGCATCCAGGGCGCTGCGCCAGCCGTCCCGGTCGCGCAACTGGTGGTGGCTCAGCGCGATAAGGACCAGGGGCAGCAAGGCGAAGCCAGCGCCCAAGGCATAGGAGAGCAGGGCCGGCGGCGCGCTGAGTGCCCACAGACCCAGCAGGCCGGCACCCAGCATGGCATTGGCGCGAGGCGAGGCTTGCAGGGCATGCAGACAGAGGAGCAGATGTGGCAACAGCAGCGCGGCGCCGGCCTCCGGTAGCCAGATCAGGGCCGCCTGGGCAAGAACGGCCGCTGTGGCCAGCATGCGGGCGGCCCAGCGGCCGCCGCGGCGCGGGCGTTGGGTGCTGGCCTGCAGGCAGGTACCGGCGCAGAGCAGCCCAAAGCCCCAGGCGGCCGCGAGTTCCAGCGCGCCACCAAGCGCGCCGCTCCGGGTCAGCCCCGCGGCCATCGAGGCTGCCAGTGCGAACAGGCCAGCCAGTACCGGTGCGGCCAGTCCACCCAGCAGGCCGAAAAGAAGGACTTCGCGGCGACCAGTGAGCCGGCCCGTCAGGCGCAGCCGGCGCATCAGCGTGCGATTCAAAGCGATCGCGAGCAGGGGCAGGGCCAGCGCCGTGAGCACGGGTGCCGAGATCAGCAGGTCCAGTGCTGCTGCCGGATCCGCGGGCGAGCGCGCCAGCAAGGGCAGCCCGGCGCCCAGCAGCAAGCCCGCCATGACCAGCGGCAGCACCCAGGCGCTCAGCCGCCATAGCGTCAGCAGGCCCAGAGCCGCCAGCAGCATGGGCACCAGCAGGTCCTGCGCTGGCATGGCCGCAGCGGGCTGGGGAATGCGCAGCAGAGGCGGCAGTGCATCGGCGGCGAGCCCCCAGGCGGTAACCAGGCCGCCCCCCAGGCCGGCCAGCGCGGCCAGGCCGACGCGGCGCAGACGGCGCCAGCCGCGGCGGCGGTCATGGATGCGGCGCGGGCCAGGTGGCAGGGTCGTGGAGGGCGGCGCCTGGACGCTCAGGTCTGGGGCGTGTTCGTCGGATTCCGGGTGGCCGGAATGCAGATCCATGGCCGGGGCCTCAGGCCGATACCTGGGTCAGCGCGCGCACGCAGGGCGCTGGCCAGGTGAATGGGTGGCAAAAATCCGGCATCGCCGCAATCTCGTCGCCGCCATAGCGCGACGATCCCTGGGAAAACCCCAGGCACAGGGTCGCTGGCAGCGTGACGAAAGGCATGGCGCAGTTTAGGCGGGACCTGCACCAAAAAAGAAAAGGGCCATCCCGTAGATGGATGGCCCTGGTCGGTCGCGCCAGCGGGCGCCGGCAGCGGGAATCTGTTCAAACCCCGCAGTCAAATCGCCGGCGTATGCCGGGCAATTGGCCTGCAGGAATTGCCGCTCAGACGGCGAAATCGGTCAGCTTGGCACCGCCTGCAACGGCAGCCTTGAGCCATTTGGGCTGCAGGCCCCGGCCACTCCAGGTTTCACCGGTGGCTTGGTTGCGATACTTGGCGGCTACCTTGGACACCTTGGCCGGCTTGGGCGTGCGCGTGCTGAGGTCGGCCACCGTCAGGCCATATTCGCTCATCAGGGATTTCACCTTGGCCACCGCTTCGCTGCGTTCGCGGTCCTTGGTTTGGCTGATCTGTTGATCAAGTGCCTCGCGCTGGGCCAGGAGTTCTTTCAGAGTGGACATGCTGCTATTCCTCTTGCGATTTGAGCGGGGAGACTCGCGGCATTGACCGCCGCGGCCCCGGAGCCTTGGGGCCGATTGACCGCGAGTATCTCCGTAGGCGAATTAAATCCCGACGGGCAGCATAAATGCAAGAGTTTTCGTTGGTCGGTTGCGACGAGTTTCTTGCTGGTTCGGGCTATTTGCCGATTTGGCGGCGTCGGCCGGCGTTCTGCTGCGACGGCAGCCCTGCGAAACTGAAAGAGAAAAGGCCGGCGACTTGCGTCCCGGCCCTGCACATATGCGGGTGATTTGCGCCTATTCGTTTGCCGGCGGCACGTAGCCGGCCACTTGTTCCGCACCGGTACCAAAGAAATTGTTGGTGGCTGCATCACCTGCGCTGCGCGCAGATGAGCATCCCCCACAGTTTTTCACCTGAGCTGCGCTCAGGCCGATGGCGGTACATAGCCCGCCACCGCTTCGGCACCTGTGCCGAAGAAAAACTGTTCAGCTTGGCGCATCAGGTATTGGCGGGCACGCTGGTCGGCGAGGTTGAGGCGGTTTTCATTGACCAGCATGGTCTGATGCTTCATCCAGGCCGCCCAAGCTTCCTTGCTGACGCTTTCCCACACCTTCTTGCCGAGTTCGGTATGAGCCGGGTAGGGCGGGAAGTCCAGCCCTTCGGCTTCCTTCTTCAGATAGGCACATTGAACGGTGCGGGGCATGGCGGACTCCTACAAACRCGAGAAATGAGAAACGGCCGGCACTTTAGCGCGGCGGCCGTTTGGGCGAACCCGGCGGGGCTTAGTTGAATCGTTTGACCAGCACCAGCGAGCGCCGGTCCCAGTTGTATTTGCGCTTGCGCTCTTCGGGCAGCCATTCCGGGTCCACCTGCTGGAAACCGCGCTTGATGAACCAATGCATGGTGCGTGTGGTCAGCACGAAGATGCTGTCCAGGCCCTGGGCCTTGGCGCGCTGCTCGATTCTTTTCAACAGGCGGTCGCCGTCGCCCTGACCTTGTACTTCGGCGGAGACGGTCAGTGCGGCCATCTCGGCGGTGCGCGCCTCGACATAGGGGTAAAGGGCGGCACAACCGAAGATGACGCCGTCGTGCTCGATGACGGTGTAGAGCTCGGCGTCGCGCTCGATCTCGGTCCGGCTGCGCTTGACGAGGGTGCCGTCGCGCTCGAAGGGTTCGATGAGCTGGATGATGCCGGCCACGTCGTCGGCGCTGGCCTCGCGCAAGCTCTCCAGCTTCTCATCGACGACCATGGTGCCGATGCCGTCGTGGGTGTAGACCTCCTGCAGCAGCGCGCCGTCCACCGCGAACGGGATGATGTGTGAGCGCTCGACGCCGGCACGGCAGGCCTCGGCGCAATGGCGCAGGTAGAACGCGACGTCGGTCGGCTGGGGCGCCGGGCCGGCCTTGGCCAGCATGCGGTCGGCGTCGGCCACGGCCAGCTCGGTATCGATGGGGCTGTCCGGGTCGCCCGGGTTCTCGGGCACGCCGTCGACCTCGCAGACGAACAGCAGCTTGTCGGCCTGCAGCGCGATGGCTGTGGACGTGGCCACGTCCTCCATCGACAGATTGAAAGCCTCGCCCGTGGGCGAGAAGCCGAAGGGCGACAGCAGCACGATGGCGCCAATGTCCATGGCGCGCTGGATGGCTGCGGCGTCGACCTTGCGCACCAGGCCTGAATGCTGGAAGTCCACGCCGTCGACGATGCCGACCGGCCGGGCGGTCAGGAAATTGCCGGAGACGACGCGCACCGTCGCATTGGCCATCGGCGTGTTGGGCAAGCCCTGGCTGAAGGCCGCCTCGATCTCGAAACGCAGCTGGCCGGCGGCCTCCTGGGCGCAATCCAGGGCCACGGCGTCGGTGATGCGGCGGCCATGGCTGAAGCGGGGCGTCTGGCCCTTGGCAGCGAGTTGCTCGTTGACCTGGGGCCGAAAGCCGTGCACCAGGACGATCTTGATGCCCATGGCATGCAGGATGGCCAGGTCCTGCACGAAGGCATTGAGCTTGCCTGCCGCGATCAGCTCGCCCGGCATGCCGACGACGAAGGTCTCGCCGCGGTAGGCATGGATATACGGCGCCACGGCGCGGAACCAGGGCACGAAGGTGTGGGGAAAGACAAGACCGGTCATGGGCCGAATTGTCGCCCGTGACGCGGGTCACTTGACGCTGTCATGTTCGGCTCCGACGATGGTCGCCCCACCACCCGGAGACCGCGATGAAGGACTATCAAGACGTCTACATGACCCCCGGCGCCTTCAGCTGGAATGAGTTGGGCACGCCCAACCCCAAGGCCGCCTGCGAGTACTACGGCAGCCTGTTTGGCTGGACCTTTGACACGATGAACATGGGCCAGGGCGATTACCACGTCATCAAGGTCGGTGACGTCGCTGTCGGTGGCGTCATGACGCCGCCGGCACCCGGCCCGGCCATGTGGGGTGCCTATGTCACGGTCGAGTCCTGCGACGCGACCGTCGAGAAGGCCAAAAGCCTCGGCGGTACGGTCTGCGCCGGCCCCTTCGACATTCCGACGATCGGCCGCATGGCCGTGTTGCAAGACCCGCAGGGCGCCGTGATCCAGGTCATCAGCTACTTCCCGCGCAGCGAATAAAGCGCTTGCGGGACAATCCCGCCGCAATGACAGCTCCGAATCCCGAGAGCCGGCCCGTGAAGCCGGCTCTCTCCATTTCATTCCCTGAATCCCTGCCGGTCTCTGCGCGGCGCGATGAAATCGCGGCTGCCATGGCCGAGCACCAGGTCGTCATCGTCTGCGGCGAGACCGGCTCCGGCAAGACCACCCAGTTGCCCAAGATCGCGCTGGCGATGGGCCGTGGGCGCTTGAACGGTGGTGGCCTGATCGGCCACACCCAGCCGCGGCGCATCGCCGCCAGCAGCGTGGCCAAGCGCATCGCCGAGGAGCTGAAGACGCCGCTGGGCGACGTGGTGGGCTACAAGGTCCGCTTCCAGGATCGCCTCACCAAGACCGCAT
>NZ_JBFULE010000276.1:0-6226 GCF_056400485.1 Roseateles sp. P5_B10 | reverse complement strand
GGTGCGGGACGAGGCGGGCGCCGAGCTGCCGGCCATGCGGCGCGCGAACGCCTACCGCATGGCTGGACTGGCGCTGGCGCGGCCTGTGCCAGGCAGCCTGTCGCGGCTGACGATAGAGATCGGGTAGGAGATCCTCGTGGTGAAGATCCTTGCGAAGTTCTGGCTCTTGCGCTTCCTGCAGGTGTTCGTGCTGGCATGCGCCGTGCTGGGCGGCATCGAAGCCCTGCAGCATGGCGGACAGGAGGCGTCCTACCGGTCCGTGCTGACCTGGGCGGCGCTCACGGCGTTGATGACGGCGACGGTCTCGGCCTGGTGGGCCTACAAGCGCCAGTGCAAACTCGTCTTCAAGGATCCCTAAACCATCCGTATCGGGATGGTGACGGGGCCGTCGTTGATGAGGTGGACCTGCATGTCGGCACCGAACTCGCCATTGGCGACGACAGGGTGCTGGCTTCGTGCAAACGCCAGCGCGTGCTCGTAGAGCCGGCGTCCCGGCTCCGCCGGAGCAGCGCCCGTGAAGCTCGGCCGGTTGCCGGCACTCGTGTCGGCCGCCAGCGTGAACTGGCTGACGATGAGCAGGCCGCCGGCCACGTCCTGCAGGCTGCGGTTCATCTTGCCGGCGTCGTCGCTGAAGACGCGCAGCTTCAGCACCTTGGTGATCAGCTTCTCGGCGGTCGCCTCGCTGTCGGTGGGTTCGGCGCAGACCAGCATCAGCAAGCCCGGGCCGATGGCGCCGACAACAGCACCGCCCACTTCGACGCGTGCCTCGCGCACCCGTTGCAATACCGCGATCAAACCAGGTCCTCCTCGTCCATGTTGTGGGCCTCGACGTCCATGGGCAGCAGCTGGATGCTGGCGCGCAGCCCGGGCACGGCACTCATCAGCGCCTGCTCGACGTCCACGCGCAGCGCCGCGGCGCGGCCCAGAGTCCAGCTGGCCGGCATGTGCATGTGCAGGTCGATGAAGCGACGCTGGCCGGCCACGCGGCTGGCGATGTGGTCGAAGCGGATGGCGTGCGGATGGATAAAGCCGTCCAGCACCGCCATCACCTGAGTCATGGATTCGGCGTCCAGGGCCTGGTCCATCAGGCCACCGGTGGACTCGCGCATCAGATGCACGCCTTCGCGCAGGATGTTCAGCGCCACGATGATGGCCAGCAACGGGTCCAGCCATTGCCAGCCGGTGGCCATGACACCCAGCAGCCCGGCCACGACACCGGCCGAGGTCCAGACGTCGGTGATCAGGTGGCGCGCATCGCCCTCCAGTGCCACCGAGCGCACCTCGCGTGCCTTGCGCAGCATGGCCCAGGCCATGGCACCGTTCAACGCCGAGCTGACGACGGCCAGCGTGACGCCGACGCCGATGGCTTCCAGAGCCTGGGGGTGTTGCCAGCGGTCTGCAGCGCCCCACAGGATGCCCAGGCCGGCCGCGATGATGAGGATGCCCTCGAAGCCGCTGGAGAAGTATTCGGCCTTGTGGTGACCATAGGGGTGGCCTTCATCCGGTGGCTGGGCGGCCAGCGTCACCATGGCCAGGGCGAACACGGCGCCGGCCAGGTTGACGAGGGACTCCAACGCGTCGGCCGCCAGGCTGACCGAGCCCGTCCACCACCAGGCGGCGGTCTTCAGCGCAATGGTCACGAGGGCGACTGCGACCGAGAGCTTGAGATAGGCGCTGGCTTGCATGGCGGCATTGTCAGCGGCGCGCAGCAGGCCCCCGCAGAATGGGTGCCATGATGAATGCCGCTTTGATACGCGTTGCGGCCAGCCTGCTGGCCATGCTGTTGCTGGCGTTGCCGTTCGCGACGCCGGCCCAGGACCTGAAACCCGATACGCAGGGGCGCATCGACTTCGACAGCTTCACGCCCAAGACCATGTTCGACCTCGCCCGCGAGCGCCGCCAGAACTGGGCGGCGCAGCGCGTCTGGGGCGAACTGAGCCTGCCCAGGGGCGCCGGCGACAAGGTCCCGGCCATGGTGCTGATGCATGGCAGCGCCGGCGTGGAGAGCAGCATGTCGCAATGGGTCGACGCCTTGAACGACATCGGCGTCGCTACCTTCGTCGTCCACGTCTTTGAGGCGCGCGGCGTCAAGCGCACGGCGGAGAACCAGACGCTTGTTCCCTACTCGGCCGACCTGATGGACGCCTTCCAGGCGCTGATGCTGCTCGCCGGTCATCCACGCATCGATGCTTCCCGTATCGGCATCATGGGCTTCTCGCGCGGCGGAAGCGTGGCCTTCCAGACCGCCATCGAACCGCTGCGCCGTGCCGTGGTGAAGAGTGACCTGAGCTTCGCCCTGCACATCCCGGTGTACGCGGGATGCAACCAGGTCTACTGGTCGCCGCGAGTGACGAAGGCGCCGCTGCTCAACCTCGTCGGCGCTGAAGACGACTACGCCACGGCGCGGCCCTGCGAGCAGTTGGCCGAGCGCTACGCCGAGGCGGGCACGCCGGCTCGCACCATCAACTACGCCGGGGCGCCGCATTCCTGGGACGCCATGTACCAGCCCTTCCTGCTGGAGGGGGCCACGTCGGCAGCGCCCTGCGGCGTGCTGCGCTGGGACATCGAGGCGTGGAAGATCACGGCCGAGCGAACCGGCGCGACCATCGACGCGGCGAGGCTTGGGGAGTTCTTCGACAGCTGCGTCATCCGGGGCGTGCATGTCGGGCGCAACGAATCGGCCTTCCGGCAATCGCGAGCGGATGTGAAGGCCTTCGTGCGGCAGGTGTTTTTCGCCGGCAAGTGACCCGCGGGCATGCGCCGGATGCATCCTCAAGCTGGCGGGTCATGGGAGCAACCGCCATGGCGTCGTCCCTAGAATCCGCCTGCTGCTTTCCGGAGTCCGCTGCATGACCACCCCCCACACCACCGACGTCTCCCACATCGCCCCGCGCGAGAAGGCCGAGATCCTTTCCCAGGCCTTGCCCTACATCCGCAAGTTCCACGGCAAGACCATCGTCATCAAGTACGGCGGCAATGCCATGACCGACCCGGCCCTGCAGCAGGACTTCGCCGAGGACGTGGTGCTGCTCAAGCTCGTGGGCCTGAACCCCATCGTCGTGCACGGTGGCGGGCCGCAGATCGAAGGCGCCTTGAGCCGCCTGGGCAAGAAGGGCGAGTTCGTGCAGGGCATGCGCGTCACCGACGAGGAGACGATGGAAGTCGTCGAGTGGGTGCTGGCCGGCCAGGTGCAGCAGGACATCGTCGGCCTCATCAATGCCGCCGGCGGCAAGGCCGTGGGCCTCACGGGCCGCGACGGCGGCATGATCCGCGCGAAGAAGCTCAAGATGATGGACAAGGACGACCCAGCCAAGGAGCACGACGTCGGCCAGGTCGGCGACATCGTCGCCATCGACCCCAGCGTCGTGAAGGCCCTGCAGGACGACCAGTTCATCCCCGTCGTCAGCCCCATCGGCTTTGGCGAGCACAACGAGAGCTACAACATCAACGCTGACGTCGTCGCCGCCAAGCTGGCCACGGTGCTGCAGGCCGAGAAGCTGCTGATGCTGACCAACATCCGCGGCGTGCTGGACAAGAACGGCGAGCTGCTGACCGAACTGACGCCGCGCCGCATCGACGAGCTGGTGGCCGACGGCACCATCAGTGGCGGCATGATCCCCAAGATCGCCGGCGCCATTGACGCGGCCAAGAGCGGTGTCAATGCCGTGCACATCATCGACGGCCGTGTGCCGCACGCCATGCTGCTGGAGATACTGACCGATCAGGCCTACGGCACGATGATTTCGTCTCGATGAGACGAAATGCTCGTGCCGCGTCTGAGCCGAAGGGGAGGACTTGCGATGATTTCGTCTCGATGAGACGGAATGCGCGTTCCGCGTCTGAGCCGAAGGCGAGGACTTGCGATGATCGGTGGGTGACGAAATCTCGCGACCCGGTCTGGCTGTTCGACCTCGACGACACCCTGCACAACGCTTCGCATCGGGCGTTCACCGAGCTGAATGCGTCGATGGCGGCCTATATGGTCACCTACCTCGGCCTGACGGAAGAGCAGGCCGCCGCTCTGCGCAACCGCTACTGGCAGCGCTATGGCGCAACGCTGACGGGGCTGCAGCGCCACCATGGCGTGAAGCCGGCGCATTTCCTCAGCGAGACCCATCGCCTGCCCGGGCTGGAGGCCCATCTGCATGGCCACGGCCATGACCTGGCCGCGCTGCGCCGCCTGCCGGGGCGCAAGCTGCTGATGACCAATGCGCCGCGCAGCTATGCCGAGCGCGTGCTGGCGGCCATCGGGCTGTCCGGCGTCTTCGAGCGCCTGATCTGCGTCGAGGACATGATCATCTTCGGCCACTCCCGCCCCAAGCCCGATACGCGCATGTTCCGTATCGTGCTGGCACGCCTGAAGCTGAAGCCGGAACGCTGCATCCTCGTTGAAGACACGCTGATCCACCAGAAATCGGCCCGCAGCCTGGGGCTGCGCACCGTCTGGATGCAGCGCTGGCTGCGCAAGGCGGCCGATGGCCGGCGCCTGCAGCACCGCCCGGCCTACGTGACCCAGCGGGTGCGTTCCCTGGCAGCCTTGTTACGCTACCCCCTGTTCTGAAGGAAGACGCTCATGGATGAGGGGGTATCCTCACCTGACAATGCGGCTTCCGCGCGTTTGGAAAGTCCACAGAGTCCATGTCCCCGTTCTCGGTCCTGATCGTCGAAGACCAAGCCCGCTTCCGCGAGGCTTTCACTCACGCTCTGGGCAGCGTGCCCGACATCGAGCTGCTGGGCATCGCGCCCGACCTGCCCCAGGGCCGGCGCATGTTCGATCAGTTGCAGCCCGACGTCCTGCTCGTTGACCTGGACTTGCCTGGCGGCAGCGGCATCGAGCTGATCCGCCATGCGGCCCAGACCCGGCCGCAGTGCGAGGTCATGGTCATTTCCGTCTTCGGCGATGAGCAGCATGTGGTCGCCAGCATCGAGGCTGGCGCCACCGGCTATCTGCTGAAAGACAGCCTGGCGCTGGACCTGCCCGGCCAGCTGCGCTCTCTGCGCGCCGGCGGCAGCCCCATCAGCCCCGTCATCGCCCGCCGCCTGCTGGTGCGTCTGGCCCCCGGGTCGCAGAACTCGACCGGCCCCTCGCCGGAGGCCATGGCCGCGACGATGGCCGACGAGGAAGTTGTCGCCCTGTCCGAGCAGGAATCGCGCGTGCTGCACCTGGCGGCCAAGGGTTTCACCTTCGATGAGATCGCGCAGTTCATGCAGGTCTCGCCGCACACGGTGATGACCTACGTCAAGCGGGTCTACCGCAAGCTGCACGTGCGCTCCAAAGTGGAAGCGATCTACGAAGCTCGCCGCCTGGGCTGGCTGCGCGACTAGGGCTGTAACAGGCCCTAACATCGCCGGCATGGACGCCGACCAGCCCGCCGCCGACAGCCCCGCTGCCAACCCCAAGAAGCGCCCCAAGCCCGGCGAGCGCCGCACGCAGATCCTGCAGGTGCTGGCCGGCATGCTGGAGCAGCCGGGCGCCGACCGCATCACGACGGCGGCGCTGGCAGCCAAGCTCGACGTCAGCGAGGCGGCCCTGTACCGCCACTTCGCCAGCAAGGCGCAGATGTTCGAGGCGCTGATCGATTTCATCGAGAGCAGCGTCTTCGGCCTGGTCAACCAGATCGCCGACTCGCCGCATCCCCTGCCGCCGCCTGGCAAGGCCGCGCGCATCGCCAGCGTCATCCTGCAGTTCGGCGAAAAGAATCCCGGCATGGCGCGGGTGATGGTGGGCGACGCCCTGGTCTACGAGAACGAGCGGCTGGTGGCCCGCATGAACCAGTTCTTCGACCGCATCGAATCCTCGCTGCGCCAGGTACTGCGCGCCGCAGCCGAGGCGCAGGGTTCACTGACGCCGACCGTGCAGGCCAATGCACAGGCCTCGGTCTGGGTCAGCTTCATCATTGGCCGGCTGCAGCGCTATGCCCGCTCGGGCTTCAAGCGGCTGCCGACGGAGCAGCTCGAAGCCTCGCTCAAGGCGATCGCCTGAGCCTGCCCGCCTAAACTGCGGCGATGTCTGCCGCTCTGGATTCCTTCCTCACCCGCGCCGAGGGCCTGCTGACCCGGCTCGAAGCCGTTCTGCCCCACGCCGCCACGCCGCCCGACTGGGCTGCTTCCACCGCCTTTCGTGCCCGCCGGCGCCATGGCGCCCTGGTGCTTGAGCCGGTGCGCGCCGTCAGCCGCATCCGCCTGTCAGACCTGCAGGAAGTCGAGCCGCAGAAGGAGCGCTTGC
>NZ_JBFULE010000275.1:0-6236 GCF_056400485.1 Roseateles sp. P5_B10 | reverse complement strand
GGCGGGGAGCGTGCAGCTCTTTGGCCTGATGGACATCGGCGTACAGCAGCTCAAGGCCGACGGCGTCGGCAAGCGCCACCTGGTCACCAGCGACGGCAACGCCTCCAGCCGCCTCGGCGTGCGTGGCAGCGAGGATCTGGGCGGCGGGCTGAAGGTTGGCTTCTGGCTGGAGTCGGCCCTGTTGGTGGACGACGGCAGCAGCGGTGCGACGAGCACCAACAACAAGGACTCCATCAGCGGCGGCCTGACCTGGGCGCGCCGCGCGACGGTGCAGTTGTCCGGTGACTGGGGCGAACTGCGCCTGGGCCGCGACTATGTGCCGTCCTTCATCAACCTGACGATGACCATGCATCCCTTCGGCCCCAATGGCGTCGCCAGTTCGGGGCTGTTGTTCTATCCCGCGCCCGCCAATGGCACGACGCCGCGCACCAATGCGCGGGCGTCCAACTCCATCGGCTACTTCCTGCCGCCGGGCCTCGGCGGTGTCTATGCCCACGTGATGCTGGCCTTGGGCGAGCAGGGTGATGGCCCGACGCAAAGGGACGGCCAGCTGCAGGGCATGCGCATCGGCTGGCGCAACGAGGCCTTCAACGCCGCGGTCGCGTCTACGCGCACCCGCTATGCGACGGGCGACTACAAGCAGAGCAATGTCGGTGCGGCCTGGCAGTTGGGCCCGGTCAAGCTGATGGGACTGTGGGGCGAGAACAAGGTCGGCACGACGAAGACGACGGCGCGCATGGTGGGCACGCGGTGGCAGGTGGGCCCGCAGGGCGAAGTCCGCTTTGCCTACACGACCTTGAGCGCCAAGGGCGTGGCCAGCGACGCGAGTCATATCGCGCTCGGCTATGTGCACGATCTGTCCAAGCGCACCGCGCTGTATGGCAACGCCGCCCGCGCCGACAACAAGGGCACTGGCGTGCGCTTCAACGTGGGCATGGCGACGACGGTGCCGGGCGGCAACTGCAGCGGTACCGAACTCGGCGTTCGCCACAGCTTCTGAGCGGCGCAAGAAACACCCATAAAGAGCAAGGCCCGCAACGCGGGCCTTGTTGATTCAGCGAAGCGCTTGGCTAGCGAAGCGTCTAATTAATCTTCCGACTTGAACACCAGCTTGACTTCGTGGGTCTGGGCGGCGCCGGTGCCTTCGAACTTCCACTGGCTCAGGGCTTCGGTGGCGGCACGGTCGAACACGCGCTTGGGTTCGGCTTCGACGATGGCGACATCCGAGACCTTGCCGTCGCCGGCAATGGTCATCTTGGCGCGCACGCTRCCGGCGCTGATGTTCTTCTTGACGGCCTCATTGGGGTACTCGGGAGCGACCTTCTTCAGAACCTTGGCATCGGCGTGGGCCAGGGAGGCAGCGGCGACGAGGGCGAGAGCGACAGCGGAGCGGGCAAACATCAGTAGCGTCTTTCGGGCGGTTTGATTGGGGGAACAGAGCGGCTCTGGCCGCGTTGCAGCACGCATTCTGGCGAGCCCGCCCCCCACGGGTAAGGGGTGCGGCCGTGCAGAAATCACGCACGCATGACCGGGTTAGCCCTTGGTCACCGCTGCTGCCAATTCCTTCACAGCCAGAAAATGACAAAGCCCTCGCGAGGAGGGCTTCGAAGGGGGCGGGTGGCGCTGATCAGGGCGCTGCGTCGCCGCTTTCATCCTTCTTGATACGCACGGCGCCACGCTTCTTCGGCTCGGCCGGCGCAGGCGCCGCATCACCATTGAGCGTGGGAGCTGCGGCCTCTTCTTCCTTGATGACGCGGGTGTAGGGCGCCAGCATCGTCACCAGCTGCGCGTAGATCTTGGGGTTGCCGGCCACCACTTCACGCTGGTGCAGGAAGTCGGCCTCACCCGTGAAGTTGCCGATCAGGCCACCGGCTTCCGTGATGATGAGCGAGCCCGCCGCCACGTCCCAGGGCTGCAGGCCGGTCTCGAAGAAGGCGTCGTAATAGCCGGCGGCGACATAGCAGAGGTCCAGCGCCGCGGCACCCGGGCGGCGCAGGCCGGCGCAGTGCTGCATGACCTCTTCGAACATCTTCACGTAGCGCTTGAAGTTGTCGCCACGGCGGAAGGGGAAGCCGGTGCCGATCAGCGCGTCGCTCATGCGGGTGCGCTTGGACACGCGCAGGCGGCGGTCGTTGCAGAAGGCGCCGCGGCCCTTGCTGGCGTAGAAGAGGTCGTTGCGGGTCGGGTCGTAGACGACGGCCTGCTGCACGACGCCGCGGTGCGCCAGCGCGATGGACACGCAGTACATCGGCAGGCCGTGGATGAAGTTGGTGGTGCCGTCCAGCGGATCGATGATCCAGACGAACTCGGAATGCTTGGCGCCGTGGGTGCGGCCCGACTCTTCGGCGAGGATGCCGTGGTCCGGGTAGGCGCCCAGCAGCGTCTCGATGATCACCCCTTCTGCGGCGTGGTCGACCTCGGTGACGAAGTCGTTCGGGCTCTTGGTGTTGATGCGCAGAGCTTCGAGGTCCAGCGAGGCGCGGTTGATGATGGCGCCAGCCGCACGCGCCGCCTTGATGGCGACATTGAGCATGGGATGGTGAGACGTTTGCAGCATGCGTGGCACTCGCTGGGAAGAAGGGGCTGACGGGAGGAAAGAGCGGCGGGACCCATGGAGGCGGCCCGGATAATCGCGCGATTCTAGCCGCAGCCTCCGTACAAACCCGTGGAATCCACACGCTTCGTTCTCATCAACACCAGCCACGCCGGCAACGTGGGCGCGACGGCGCGGGCGATGAAGGTGATGGGTTTCCAGGACCTGGTGCTGGTGGCGCCGCGCTTTGCCGACGTGCTCTGCCACGAAGAGGCGGTGGCCATGGCCAGCGGCGCGGCCGACATCCTGGCACGCGCCCGCGTCGTGCCCACGCTGGCCGAGGCGCTGGACGACGTGGACTTCGCCTGCGCCACCGCGATGACGCCGCGCGACTTTGGCCCGCCGACGCGTGAGCCACGTGCACTGTTCGGCGAGCTGGCCGCGCGTGAGGCCGCGCCCCGCCTGGCGCTGGTGTTCGGCTCCGAGCGCTACGGCATGAGCAACGAGGACGTCTACCGCTGTCATGCGGTGCTGAGCATCCCGACCCATCCGGACTACGGCTCGCTCAACCTTGCCCAGGCCGTGCAGTTGCTGGCCTACGACCTGCGCCAGGCCCTCGGCGGCTTCGGCGTGCAGGCACGCACGCCTGACCCGCAACTGGCCGACGCGCGTGCCGTGCAGGGCCTGCTGGATCATCTACAGGCAGCGCTGGTGCACATCGACTACCTCGACCCCGCGGCGCCCAAGAAGCTGATGCCCCGCCTGAACCAGCTCTTCAACCGCGCCGGGCTCACGAACGAGGAAATCCACATCCTGCGCGGCATTGCGCGACAGATGCAGAAGACCGTAGTGCCAGCAGGCTCAAAGTAGCCCCACCTAAACTGGCCTGCCTTTCTCCCCTGGCTGCACCATGTTCCAGCGCCTGCGCGAAGACATCGCCCTGATCCTCGAACGCGACCCGGCCGCCCGGTCGGCGTGGGAGGTGCTGACCTGTTACCCGGGCCTGCATGCGCTGATGTTCCACCGCCGTGCTCACTGGTTCTGGCAGCGTGGCTTCAAGTGGCTGGCGCGCTGGGTCTCGCACTGGAGCCGCTTTCTGACGGGCATCGAGATCCACCCCGGCGCGCGCATCGGCCGCAAGGTCTTCATCGACCATGGCATGGGCATCGTCATTGGCGA
This sequence comes from Roseateles sp. P5_B10, assembly GCF_056400485.1. Taxonomy (NCBI): domain Bacteria; kingdom Pseudomonadati; phylum Pseudomonadota; class Betaproteobacteria; order Burkholderiales; family Sphaerotilaceae; genus Roseateles; species Roseateles sp. P5_B10. Next base: position 2,524 of record NZ_JBFULE010000275.1, on the reverse strand, counting down.
GATGGCCGAGATCGGCGAGGGCTGCACCATCTACCAGGGCGTCACGCTCGGCGGCACCTCGCTCGTGAAAGGCGCCAAACGCCATCCGACCCTGGGCCCGGGCGTCATCGTCGGCGCCAATGCCAGCGTGCTGGGCGGCTTCACGGTCGGCGCCGGTGCGCGCATCGGCTCAGGTGCCGTCGTCACCAAGCCGGTGCCGGCAGGTGCGACAGCCGTGGGCAACCCGGCGCGCATCATCGAGGCCGCCAGCGAACAGGCCCGCGAGGAGGCGGCCGCCAAGATGGGTTTCTCGGCCTATGGCGTGACCCAGGGTGACGACCCGGTCGCGATGGCCATGCGCGGCCTCATCGACAGCGCCTCGGGCCACGAGCACCAGATCGCGCTGCTTTGGAGCGCGGTCTGCAAGTTGTCGACCCAGGCCGGCCGGCCGATCGGTGACTGCGTGCCCGATGACGCCCAGCGCGACGAGGCCTTCGATGCGGCGCAGATGAACCGGCTGGTCAAGTAGCGGCCGCGCTGGCGAAATAGACCGTCAGCCGGCCACGTCTTTGCCGCCGGCCGGCCCGGCGTGAATGAGAATCGCCGGTTCCGGGCCGCGATGGCCCGCCCTGTGTCGGCCTGCTGTGTTCCTGCGCGAGTTACGACTGCGGCTTTCCACTGGCTGGCGCATGGCGCTGTGCCTGGTCATGGCCCTCTGCCTGACTGAGGCAACTGCGGCACCGGCGCCCAAGCGCTGGTCCAGCCTCGCCGACATCAGCTTCCAGCATCTCAGCCAGGAGCAGGGCTTGCCCAATGCCATCGCGACGGCCGTGGCCGAAGATGGCCAGGGTTTTCTGTGGGTGGGCACGCTCGGCGGTCTGGCGCGCTGGGACGGCTACCACTTCAAGGTCTACAAGGCCGATGCGCAGCGCCCCGGCGCCCTGCCGGACAACTATGTGCAGTCCTTGCATGGCGATGCCAAGGGGCGGCTCTGGGTGGGCACGAGCGCGGCAGGGCTGCTTCGGCATGACCCGACGACGGACCGTTTCGTCGCCATCCCGGTCGGTGGCGCCGCGGGCCTGAGCCATGTCAGCGTGCGGCAGATTGCCGACGACGGCGCGGGTGGGCTGTGGGTCGTGACCGACGGCGGCCTGGACCACCTGGATCCCGACAGCGGGCGCATCGAGCGTGCCAGCACCGTGGGCGGCTGGGCGGCCGGTGCCGGCACCCAGGTCTGGACCCTGCTGCTTGATCGCCGCGGCCAGCTCTGGATCGGTAGCGCCGCGGGCCTGTTCCGCCGCGCGGCCGCGGGCGCGCCGCTGCAGGCCGTGCCACTGGCGGTGGGCCGCGTCGTCCAGCCCCAGGCCCTGGCCCAGGACAGCGCCGGGCGCATCTGGGCCGGCGGCAAGCACGATGGCGTCTTCGTGCTCGCCGACAACGGCGAGGCGCCAGCCGTCGAAATGCGGGAGGCCGGCGTCGCCGCGAACGAGGACCTGCTGGGCAACAGCCAGATCACCAGCCTGCTCGAGACACAGCCGGGGGAGATGTGGGTGGCGACCCTGGGGCAGGGTGTCGTGGCCGTCGACGTCGAGCGGCGCGACAGCCGGCGCATCCGCCACGTGCCGGCCTGGCCGGTCAGCCTGGCGGACAACGCGTTGCGCACCCTCTACCGCGACCGGTCCGGGCTGATCTGGGCTGCGTCGAACCGCGGCCTGAGTCGCCACGACCCCCGCCAGGGCGGGGTGCTGACCCGCCTGGGCGCCAGCGCCGAGGTTGGCGATGCACTCGACTCCCGTTTCATCAGCGCCGAGATCAGCTGGATCCTGCCGATGCCCGAGGGCCGCCTGTGGCTGGCCACGCACAAGAGCGGCATCGACATCCTCGACGCCACCGGTGCCCGCGCCGGTGCACTGCGGCCCGATGCGAGCCGGCCCGAGGCCGCGCTGCCGCCGGACATCGTGCTGGGCATGGCGCGCGTGGCGGATGGCAGCGTCTTCGTCGCCACCAAGCGCGGTCTTTATCGCTGCGATGCGAATGGGCGCCATTTGCGTCGCGTGAGCCTGGCGGGCCGCAACCCTGCCGCATCCACCTGGGCCCTGCTGGTCGATGGCGGCACGCTGTGGATAGGCGGCCAGTTCGACGGCCTGTGGCGGTTGGACATTGCCAGCGGCAGCGCCGCGCCCGTCACCCTCCCGGCACCGGGCTTGACCGACCAGCGCATCATGGTGCTGGCCCGCGGCGCGGTGGGTGAGCTGTGGGTCGGAACGCGCAACGGCCTCAACCGGGTCGATCCCCTGAGCGGTGGTGTCGTGCAATACCCGGCCGGCCCGACGCTGGCGCGCGGCCTGTCGGCCGGCTTCGTCACGGCGCTGATGCTGGATGCCGAAGGCCGGCTCTGGGTGGGCAGCTATGGCGGCGGCATCGATGTGCTGCCGGCGCCGGGCCAGGGTGAAGCCATCCTGCGCGTGGGCGTTGCCCAGGGCCTGCCGGACGGCACTGTCAACGCGCTGCTGCCGGACCTGCAGGGCCAGGTCTGGGCCAGCAC
>NZ_JBFULE010000274.1:0-6236 GCF_056400485.1 Roseateles sp. P5_B10 | reverse complement strand
GAGCTGCAGGGCACGGCCGAGGGCGTGGTGTTCACGCGTGACGAGATGAATGCGCTGCTCGACCTGGCCGACAAGGGCATCCGCGAGCTGATCGAGGCCCAACAAGCCGCGCTGAAGTGAAGCTGGTTCTTGCCTCCAACAACGCGAAGAAGCTCGTCGAGCTGCAGGCGTTGTTCGCGCCGCTCGGTATCGAACTGGTGAATCAGGGCAGCCTGGGCATCCCGGAGGCCGAGGAGCCCTTTGAAACCTTTGCCGAGAACGCGCTGACCAAAGCCCGCCACGCCGCCAAGCTCAGCGGCCTGCCGGCGCTGGCCGACGATTCAGGCTTGAGCGTTGACGCTCTCGGCGGCGCGCCCGGCGTGCGTTCGGCACGTTACGCGCTGGATGCCGGCGGCGAGAAAAGCGACGCAGCCAACAATGAACGGTTGCTGCGCGAGATGGCCGGCATCGAGGATCGCCGGGCGCGCTTTGTCTGCGCCCTGGTGGCGGTGCGCAGCGCCGACGACCCCGAGCCACTGATCGCCATGGGCCGCTGGAGCGGCGAGATCCTGAAGGCGCCGAGCGGCGAGGGCGGCTTTGGCTACGACCCGCTGATGCACATCCCCGAGCTCGGCCAGACCGTGGCCAGCCTGGGCGCTGCGGTCAAGAACCAGCACAGCCACCGGGCGCTGGCCGCCGTGCACCTGATCCAGCAGTTCCGCGAGGTCTGGCGGCTTGGCTGAGATCGTCCATCTGATGCGGCCGGGTACGCTGCAGTTGCCCGCGCTGCCCCCGCTTGCCCTCTACGTTCATCTGCCCTGGTGCTTGCGCAAATGCCCCTACTGCGACTTCAACTCGCATGAGGTCAAGGATGGCGCGTTGGCGGTCGACACGGCCGAGGCCTATCTCGCCGCGCTGCGCACCGACCTCGAAGCGGCGCTGCCGCTGATCTGGGGCCGGCCTGTCATCAGCATCTTCATCGGCGGCGGCACGCCCAGCCTGTTCAACCCCGAGCAGATCGCGCAGCTCATCTCGGATATCCGTGCACGCCTGCCGCTGGAGCCGGGCTGCGAGATCACGCTGGAGGCCAACCCCGGCACCTTCGAGCGCGAGCGCTTCAAGGGCTTTCGCCAGGCTGGCGTCACGCGCCTGTCGGTGGGCGTACAGAGCTTCGATGACGCGCAGCTGAAGACGCTTGGCCGCGTGCACAGCGCGAGCCAGGCACGCGAGGCGCTCACCGAGGCGGCTGCGGCGTTCGAGACCTTCAACCTCGACCTGATGTATGCGTTGCCCGGGCAGTCGCTGGACGACCTGTCGCGTGAGCTGGACGCTGCGCTGAGCTTCAAGCCACCGCACCTGTCCATCTACCACCTGACCATCGAACCCAACACGGTGTTCGCGACGCGCACGCCGGCCGGCCTGCCCGACCCTGACTTGGCCAGCGACATGCTGGACCTGATCACGGCGCGTACCGGCGCCACGGGGCTGTCGCGTTACGAGGTCTCGGCTTATGCCCGCGAGGGCCACCGCTGCCTGCACAACCTGAACTACTGGCAGTTCGGCGACTATCTCGGCATCGGCGCTGGCGCGCACAGCAAGCTGAGTTTCCCCAACCGCGTGCTGCGCCAGGTGCGCTGGCGTGAACCGGCGGCCTTCATGGCGCAGGCGAACAAGGTCAGCAACGAACACGAGGTGGCGCGCAAGGACCTGCCCTTCGAGTTCATGCTGAATGCGCTGCGGCTGAAGGAAGGCGTCACGCTGACGCAGTTCCTCGAGCGCACCGGGCTGCCTGTGTCGGCGATTGCGAAAGGCTTGGAGGTGGCCCGTGGCCGTGGCTTGCTGACCAGTGATGCGGCTCGCATCCAGCCAACCGAGCGAGGCTTCGACTTCCTCAGCGATCTGCAGCAGCTGTTTCTTTGAGTCGCTGCTGCAGCGCCGCGACCTCGGCGTGCAGCCAGTCKCAGAAGATGCGCACGGCCGGGTCGTCGCGCAGGGCCTCGGGGTAGACGACCTGGTAGTCACGCGTGGCGTCGTCATCTACGGCGTGAGTCGACAGCCGCACGAGCCGCCCGTCCAGCAGCGCGTCGGCGGCAAACAGCTCGCGCGTCAGGGCCACACCCATCCCTTGCTCGGCCGCCTGGCCCAGCATCGCGGCGTCATTGAAGGTCGCCACCGGCGTTGGCACAGCGCCCTTGTGGCCGACCTCGGCAAACCACTGTCGCCACAAATCGGCGTCGCCCATCAGCGGCTGCTGCGTCAAGAGTTCCGGCGTTGCGTCCACCAGGCGCTGCGCGAGCAGCGGCGCAGCGACCACGATGTGCGGCGAATGGAAGAGCGGCTCGCAGATCAACCCAGGCCAGCCCCCGCGGCCGATGCGCAGGCCGATGTGAAAGCCCTCGCGTTCCAGGTCCACCACCTGCTGGGATGAATGCAGGTCCAGCGTGATGCAGGGCTGCAGGGCTTGCCAGCGCGGCAGGCGGGGCAGCAGCCAACGCTGAGCGAACGAGGGCAGGGCGGTCACTCGCAGCGTCTGCGCGGCGCTCCCGTGCGCTTGCGCCGCCGCCAGCAGGCCCGCCTGCAAGGCAGCGAACACCTGTGTCACACCGCGCTGCAGCGCCTGCCCAGCCGGGTTCAGCGTCAGCCGCCGGCCCTGGCGAGTGAACAGCTCAAAGCCGAGCTGGGCCTCCAGGCCGCGGATCTGCTGGCTGACCGCGCTGTGCGTCAGGTGCAGGCTCTCGGCCGCGGCGCGCAGGTTCTCGGTCTGGGCCGCGGCACGAAAGGCAGCCAGGTAATGAAGGGGAAAACGGTCGAGTGAGGCCATCTGGTAAGCCAATCCAACCAATCAGTGAAGAAATAAGCGCTTCGTGGCGAGGCTCTGGATGCATAGCATAACCAGCACTTGAAGGAGACCCGCCATGATCACTCTGCCCCGCTGGATTGCTTTTGCCTCGTTTGCTGCCGTCCTCGTGCTCGCCACGACGAGCGCCCGGGCGTTCACGGATTCGAATGCTGAACTGAAGGAAGCGGCCGCGGAGCGCTCGAACCGCGTCATCGTGACTGGCAAGGCCGAACGGCCTGTGCAGACGGCCTGGGTGCCGACCGCGCCGAAGTCGCTGGACGGTTTCAAGCCGGTCTTCCCGGCCGACCCTGTGGTCGTCGCGCGTCACCGTCCGATGCTGCTGGCCAAGGCCGATGCGCCCGCCAGTGGTGGTAAACGTTGAAGCCCCCTCGTCCAAGGATTACCTTGGTCGGGACCGCGCTGCGGCCAGTGGCCGCAGCGCTTCGGCAGGCACATCGCGCCCACTGGGCGCAATGTGTCCGGCCTCAGCCCCCGAGGGGACGGCGATGCTTGCCGGATTGACCGACAAGCACATCGCCCGAGGCTGGCCGGCTAGGGAGCGGCCCGGCGCTCGGCCCGCAAAACGCCTGAAATGAATCGTCAGACGCGGTTGAGCGAGATGCCCGAAGTGGCGCGCAGCCGCTCCAGCACTTTGGTCGCAATCTGGTTCAGCGGCAGCACCTCGTCCGCCGCGCCGGCCGCGATGGCCTCGCGCGGCATGCCGAAGACGACGCAACTGGCCTCGTCCTGGCAGTAGTTGTAGGCGCCAGCGTCCTTCATGACCTTCATGGCCCTGGCGCCATCCGCGCCCATGCCGGTCAGCATGATGCCGATGGCGTTCGGGCCGACCACCTTGGCAGCCGACAGAAACAGCGCTTCGACCGAGGGCTTATGGCGGTTGATGGGCTCGCCGTCCTGCACGCGGGCGATGTAGTTCGCGCCGCTGCGTTCCACGCTCAGATGCATGCCGCCCGGCGCGATATAGCCGTGGCCGGGCAGGATGCGCTCGCCGTCCTGGGCTTCCTTGACGCGGATCTTGCACAGGCCGTCCAGCCGCGCGGCATAGCTCTTGGTGAAGCCGGGCGGCATGTGCTGGGTGATGACAACGGCCGGGCTGTCGGCCGGCAGGTTGATCAACACGTCCTTGGTGGCTTCGGTGCCCCCGGTGGAGGCGCCGATGAAGATGATCTTTTCGGTCGAGGCCCTGCCGAGGCTGGCCATCGTGACGGCCTTGACCGGGGCTGGCGCGGCTGCACCCGGTGCGGGCGGCGGTGGCGCGCGGCGGATGTGGGCCTTGGAGGCGATGCGGATTTTGTCCGTGATGTCCTGGGCCAGTTGGCGGATGCCGTCGGCCACGCCGATCTTGGGTTTGGCGACGAAGTCGATGGCGCCCAGTTCCAGCGCCTTCAGCGTGACCTCGGCACCGCGCTCAGTCAGCGTGGACACCATCACCACTGGCATCGGCCGCAGTCGCATCAGCCGCGACAGGAAATCGAGGCCATCCATGCGCGGCATCTCGACGTCCAGCGTGATGACGTCGGGGTTGAGGTTGCGGATCATCTCGCGCGCGACCAGCGGGTCGGCGGCCGCGCCGATGCATTCCATGTCGGACTGCCGGTTGATGATCTCGGTGAGGATGGAGCGCACCAGCGCTGAGTCGTCCACCACCACGACTTTGGTCTTGGCCATCGGTGGCCTCCTAGAACAAATCGATGGAGCCGCCGCTGCTGGCGACCGGCTGCACCTTTTGAATGGCTGCCCTGTCCTGCTGGATCAGCGCGTCGTTATTCGTCGGTGCCAGGCGCTTCACCATCGCCTTGCCACTGGCCGGCAGGAAGCAGACCTTGCGGGGGTAGACGTCCATCACGTCCTTGGACACGATGGGGATGCGCTCGAGCTTCAGGAAGTCGATGACGAAGTTGGTGTTGCGCTCGCCGACGTTGAGCGAGTTCATGCCCGAGATGACGGCACCGCCGCCGAAGATCTTTGCTTCCATGCGTGCCTTGCTGGCACCGCGCTTCATCATCTCGTTGATGAGCAGTTCCATGGCGAACGAGCCGTAGCGGCCTGAGTCGCCATTGCCCTCGGGCAGCATGAAGTGGTTCATGCCGCCAACCTTGGCGACGCGGTCCCACAGGCAGGCGGCGATGCAGGAGCCCAGCGTCGTCATGACGAGCAGGTCTTCCTGGTCGACGAAGTACTCGCCCGGCAGGATCTTGACCGCAGCGTTCTTGAAATGCGCGTCGTAGAAGAAGAACGAGGCTTCACCCTGCTTGCGCGGCTGGGCCTTGAGGTGGTTGACCTTGGCCACCGCGACCGGGTTGCCGAGGCCGACCGTGGGTGGCGAGGCGAATGGGGTGCTCATGGTCAGACCCGTTCGTAAATGGTTTTGCCGCGCAGCTTGAACAAGTCGCGGGCTTCGGTGAAGTTCTCCGAATGCCCGACGAAAAGCAGCCCTCCCGGCCGCATGACGCGGTGGATGCGCTCCAGCACCTTGCGCTGGGTGGGCGCATCGAAATAGATCATCACGTTGCGGCAGAACACCATGTGAAAGGGGTCGCCCAGCTGCCACTGCGCGTCCATCAGATTCAGCGAGCGGAACTCGACCCAGCGCTGCAGTTCAGGCTTGACGCGGATCTTGCCGGAGTTGGCGCCGGTGCCGCGCATGAAAAAGGTCTTCAGCCGCGTCGCGTCAAGGCCGCGGGCGTCGGCGTTGTAGACGCCGCGCTTGGCCGTGGCCAGCACGTTGGTGTCGATATCGCTGGACACGAGCTGCACCGAGGCGCTGGCGCCTAAGGCCTCGCTGCAGGTCATCAGGATGGAATAGGGCTCTTCACCGGTGGAAGCGGCGCAGCACCAGATGCGCACCTGCTTRCCGGCCGAACCRTTTGCAAAAGGCTTGAGGTCGTCCTTCAGCGCGTGGAAGTGATGYTCCTCGCGGAAGAAGGAGGTCAGGTTGGTCGTCAGGCAGTTGACGAACTCCTGCCAYTCCGCGGCGCCGGACGGGCCRGTCGAGGCCTCCAGCCACTGCAGATAGCTSCCRAAGCTCTTGTGCCCGGTCTCGCGCAGGCGCCGAGACAGCCGGCTGTAGACCATCGCATGCTTGCCGTCATGCAGGCTGATGCCGGCGTGCTTATAGATCAGTTCACGCACACGGTCGAAGTCGGCCTTGCTGAAGCTGAATTCGTGGTCGAGGGAGTCCGTGCCGGAGGCGAGGTCGGGTGCGGGCATGTCGAAATTCAGATTTGTTGGTGCTCGCAGCAGTTCTGGCGTGGCGCGCCGATTCTGCACCGCAGGGCCTTTTTAAGGCCCCTGGGCCGGTCCAGCATAGTGCAAACAGCCTCCAGGAACGTGCCTGTTTCACGACCTGGGCGCGCAGACGCCGCTGCTAGACTGCCCCGAAACCACAATCCACCCA